>DASZWE010000160.1:0-5504 GCA_035546735.1 Puia sp. | reverse complement strand
GGCAGCAATACCCCGCCCGCAAAAATGCCCATCCCGAGCAAAGTGTCCGACACCGCTATCGCCCGCAAGCCTCCCAGCACACTGTACAAACAGCCGGTGGCGCCCATGATCCAGACAAGGATCCAGATGGTCGGCCAGTAGCCGATCTCCAGCCGGTCCGATAAATGGAACAACCCATTGAAGGCCACCGCACCGCTGTACAGAACGGTGGGCAGCAGATTCACTACATAGCTTACAAGAAAAATGATCGAGACCAGCTTGCCCGTAGCCTTATCGTATCGCTTCGCCAGGTACTCCGGCGTGGTTGCAATGCCGGTCCGCAGATAGATGGGCATGATAAATTCGGAGACGATCAGCATCGCCAGCACCGAGGTCATGCCCCAGGCCATCACGGTCATGTTATTGGTATAGACCAGCTCATTCTCTCCCACGATGGTCGCCGTATTGATATTGGCGAAGAGAAGCCCTCCTCCCACGACCAGGAAACCAAGGCTCCTGCCGGCCAGGAACAATCCGCTCAATGTGTCGATCCTCGTCTTTCGGGACTGCCTCCACGCTACGAAGGCAATGATCCCCGTAAAGAGAAGAAAACTGACTATCGTGACGATATTTCCCACCTATAATGTATTCCTTCTCCACAACACCATCGGCATCGTCTCGCTCACCGCCTCCCGGTGCATTACAAAGTCCCCCGCCTTCTTACCCATCAGGGAAAAGTCAGCCGAATAGGTAGTAATACCGATCAGCTCCTTGGCCGGCTCATCGTTATGCGACAGTATCCCCAGATCCTTGCCCGGCTTTAGCTTTCTCTCCCTGCATTCCTTCAGCATGGCAAACAGGGCAAAGTTGTCGAGCGTAAAATAAACCTTCCCCTTTTCGAGTGTCCCCGGCTTGTATTCGGGAACGATCCTCCCCTTTATTTTGCTCTCCTTCAGGAATTTTCTAAAGGCGCCCACGATCTCTTTCGGGTCCAGCGAGTCGGTGGAATGATAAAAGATCATCTCGTCGAACTTCCGGATCACGGGCGCCAGTTCTGTAAATATCGCAAAGGACGACCTGGCGAACTCCTGTGTGATATGATTGAATTCCCCCGCGATGGGTTCATACCGGTCGACCATCAAAAATTTATTTCGGGGAATGGCTTCCAGCAACGCCTTTGAACGCGCATGCGGGATAGGCGCCACTACATACATGCCATATTTTCCTTTCACCTGGGTCAGGATAGTATCGAACACATCGATATTGCCGTGGTGAAAAAAGACATTCAGATGGACATTCGGCCCCAGCTCAGCCCTGAAGCTGCGATAGAATTGCTCCTCGAACGTATCCATATTGTACATCAGCAAAGCCACCTGCAGCGTCTGCCCCGTATTCCCGTTCGTCACATAATAACCTCTCCCGCGCGTCGATCCCACCAGCCCCCGGTTGATGAGCTCCTGGTACCCCTTCACGACGGTATCCCTGGAGAACCGCAGCTCCCGTATCATCTCATTGAGGGAAGGCAGCATCTCATCCCTCACCAGCACTTTCTCCTCTATCGCATTGATGATGCCCTGTACCAGCCGGTCATGCTTGGAAAAAGATGGCACCGACTCCAGTTTCTTTATTTCACCAAACACAGTCTTCATACTTCCTGTAGCTTTTGCCTAAGATACGTCAAGTTTGGACGCTGTCAATTGTATCCGGGGTTTTGTGTCAGATTGGGATTCGCCTGTATCTCCGACCTCGGTATCGGGTAATAGTAGAAGCTCGGCTGCCATACCCTCTTTTGTACCGTATCCACCTGGTAGCTGAAGGTGGTATTCTGCGGATTGGTCGGCGTAATGATGATGCCCAGCGCAGCCCCGTTCCCCTGCTCGGCAATGCCCCAGCGGCGAAGGTCGAAGAACCGGTGACCTTCAAAACAGAGCTCTACCCTACGCTCCTGGCGGATCTTATCGATCAGATCGCTGCCCCCCGCCGAAACCACGTCCGGCATGCCGGCCCGTTGCCGGATCTTATGCAGATAGACCAGCGCCGTGTCGGTCTTCCCCAGCTCAGCCTCCGCCTCCGCATAGTTCAAATAGATCTCCGACAGACGAAAAACGATCCATTGTGCAGCACTGTAAGGTTGTACATTGAAGTTATAGTTCGAATCCACCATCTTTAAAATGGTATAACCGGTCTTCGACGCATTCCAGGGCGACAAAGCGCTCAGCTTGGAATCCAGCCCGCCCAGCCAGAACTGTGCCGGCCTCCCCTGGAAAGAAGCTCCATTCGTAAGAATGTCGGCATAGAGCCGGGGATCACGGTTCTGATACGGATTGGCCGCCTCGGTGGGATCGCTCCAGTCGAAAGCCGTTCCATCGCTCATCTGGAATGCATCCACCATTTGCTGAAGCACATTATAAGCACTGTATCCATTATAGCCGTTAGGGCTAAGGTCACGGTAGACGGTATTCATCCTGTCCTGGAAAACATTGCCATATATTCTCCCGAAGATCACCTCCGGGTTGAAAAAGTCCGTAAAGATCTTCCCATACGTAGTGGACGTTCCATACAGCGAATACTGATTCAGGTCGATCACCGCCCGCGCCGCATCCGCGGCGGCCTGCCACCTGGACATATCGTTCGTGGTATTGAAATAAGGACTGGCGGCATATAGCAGAAGACGTGATTTCAAAGCCAGCGCCGCGCCGACAGTAGCTACCCCCTCCTGTCCCGAAGGAGCCGACAGCTGAAGCCCCGGAAGAGCTGCTGAGATCTCCGAAAGGATAAAAGCCGCCGTCGAATCCCAGGAAGCCCTTGTCTCGGCAAACGTTCTGTCATTCGTGGTATAGACCTTCGTGATCAGCGGAACTCCGCCAAACCGCTTCAGCAGCTCGAAATAACAAAGGGCCCGCAGGAAATGTACCTGCGCCGTCATCGACCTGATGGCCGCCTGGTTGCCCAGCGTATCCAGCTGCCCTATATTGGCAAAGAACGTATTGGTTTTTTGAATGGTGTTATACAGGGTCGGCCAGTAGTTGAGCGTCGAGCTATAGTTCAACGGGAACGAGCTTCCCTGGTTGTCGGGCGTAGCCTGTCCCTGCACATACTGGTTCTCGTTGCACCAGTTGAAATTGCTGAACAGCTCGTCGGTCTGCGACCCCCAGCCAAACCCTCCATCCTTGAAGGCAAACACGGACTCGGCATAGATCTCGTTGACGAATACCTGCACCAGCGCCGGACTGCTCCACACCGCATTGGTGGAAAAGGAATTGGTAGGCTGGAGATCCAGTGTCTTACTGCACCCTATTCCACTCATCAGCACAGCCAGTCCCAAAAAAACATATATCTTTTTCATGATGAATTAATTTTTTTCAATGGTATCATGGCTCTCGCAAGCTCGGGTCATGATGATCTTCATTTGATTAATGCTAAAAATTGACATTCACACCCAGATTCAGCACTCTTTGCTGCGGATAATATCTGCCGCTGGTCCCTGACACCTGACCGGGCGAAGTGGTGCCTGGCGCTTCCGGATCGAATGACGGCCCCCATTTGTCGATGGAGAAAAGATTGTTGCCACTGATATAGATCCTGGCCGAAGATATCCTGGCCCGTTGCAGCAGCCGGCCCGCACCGATATTATACCCCACCTCCACGTTCTTAAGCCGGAGAAACCCGTCATTCAACAGCCAGAACGTAGATTGATATGTGTTGGACCCGTACGTCGCGTTGGTAGGCCCGTTAAAGGTCCGCGGATATTTGTTGTCACCGGCCTTCAGCCACCTGCCGTCATAGAACTGCTGCGCCATGTTGAGACCCCCGGGTTGCAGCAGGGCCTGTGCAGCCGCCTGCCCCTGGAAAAAAATGGTGGCGTCGAAACCCTTGTAACGCCCGCCGAAGGAGAAGCCATACATGATCTGCGGAGTGGACGAAAGATTGGTACGCACCTTGTCCAGGCCGTTGATCTGCCCGTCCCCATTGTAATCCTTATATTGTATGTCGCCGGGACCCGAACCCAGCGGATGCGCCGTCTTGCTCACCGCGTCCGCATCCTGGTAAAGACCCATTGACTGATACAGCAGGAAACTTCCGATAGGATGCCCCGTCATACGCTGGTAAGCTGGCACGGAAGCAGGTTCCGCCTCATAGATCACCTTGTTGACGACATAAGTAAAATTGCCGTTGATGAAGTAGGAGAAGTCCTTGCCCACGCTCTTACGCCATCCTGCCTGTAATTCCACGCCGCGGTTCAGCACCTTGCCAAGGTTCTCATCCGGCAGGCTGAGACCGGTGTACATGGGTATCACCTCATTCGGCGGTACAAGGATGTGCGTCCGCATGCTCCGGAACACATCCACATCTAAGGTCAGGTTCCTGAGCAGCCGCATATCCACACCCAGATCGGTGGTCGTGGCGGTCTCCCATGTAATATTCACATTGGGCGTTGGACCAAGCACAAAGCCGGGAACCTGCGCCGGGTTCGCGCCATAGAAATAGCCCGCAGCCAGGTATTGCGAGATCTGCCCCGCCTGCAGCTGATACGTCTGGATATATTGGAAGGGACTCACCGCATCATTACCTGTCTGCCCCCAGCTGCCACGCACCTTCAGCTCGTTGATCAGCTCCGAATGGAAGAAGGACTCGTTCGATATACGCCAGGCGCCCGACAATGATGGGAAAAACCCATACTGCTTCCCCTTGGGGAAATTGGGCGAGCCATCCTCTCGCATATTCACATCCACAAGATACCTGTCATCGAAATTGTAGGACAATCGGCCTATATAATTTTGCCGCGCCGTTTTTAGTGTACCGGAGTTATTCGTGGCCCCGATCGTGCTGCCCGCAAAGAGCTCCTGCACATTGTTGCTGAGGAAGCCCGTCTTGAAAGCCGCAAGACCCGTGTAGGTCTCGCGCGACATCTCATAGGCTACGAACGCCTCCAGCGAGCTGCGCCCGAACTTACGCTGCCAGCCGAGCT
Source organism: Puia sp. (assembly GCA_035546735.1). Classification (GTDB taxonomy): domain Bacteria; phylum Bacteroidota; class Bacteroidia; order Chitinophagales; family Chitinophagaceae; genus Puia. The sequence continues at coordinate 556 of DASZWE010000160.1, read as the reverse complement.
TTACGTTGAAAAGCTGATCCTCCGTACGCGCAGTGGAGTCATTGAGATTTGGTGGAATGGTGGACTGCACTTCCGTATAGGAATTGGTTGACGCACTATAGCTGTATGCCGGCGGAGGCTGGGCGTTGAAACCCTTATAGCCATAGAAGAAAAGGTCATATGCATAATAAGCGTCCAAATGCAGCCCCTGCGTCACCTTGCCGAGATCCCAGTTCAGAGAGGTCTTGGTCTGCAGGAAGTCGTAATTGTAGGTCGAATTGCCCAGCTGCCCGCTCAGCACATAGACCATGCTGTTCTGCGGCCCGCCGCCAATGCCTACTCCCACCAGCCCATTGGGATATCTCGGTACCAGGTACGGATAAGCGCTCCATAGTTCGCCAAAGATATCTCCCGCATTCCCGTACTGCGGCCCCTCGGTCAGACGGAACTCGTTGCGGTATAAGGCATCGAGTCCGATCCTAAGGGACGGGGTCGCCTGGATGTCCACATTGGCGCGGGCATTCTTGTTGGTATAAAAATCCGAGCCCCCCTTGTACATGCTGTTCTGCCGGAGATA
>DASZWE010000159.1:0-4282 GCA_035546735.1 Puia sp. | reverse complement strand
GAAGCCGCTACGGGGAGGTTCCGGCATTATGTCAATGAGGCGGGCAATCCTGCCAGTCTCAGTAATAACAATGTCATATCCATCAAGGAGGACAGCCGTGGTCTTATCTGGGTGGGTACGCGGGAAGGACTGAATGTCTTTAATAAAAAAGAGGGAGATTTTACCATCTTCCGCCGGGGCGATGGATTGCCGGACAATGCCATTCTCAATATCCTGGAGGACAATGATCATCAGCTATGGCTTAGCACGCCCAATGGGCTTTCCCGTGTAACGGTCCGGGTAGATCCACAGACGGGTCATGTCACGTGCCGTTATACCAACTATGACCAGACCTATGGGTTGCAGGGAAAGGAGTTCAATGAGAACGCCGCCCTGAAGACAGGTACGGGTGAGCTGATCTTCGGAGGTGGGAATGGGTTCAACATTTTCGACCCGCAAAAGCTGCGTGCCAGCCCCCATCATTCCCAGCTGATCTTTACGGATCTGCAGGTGTTCAACAAGACCGTAGGAATAGGGGAGAAGCTGAATGGGCATGTCATTCTTCCTCAAAGTATTACCGAGTCCAGACAGATCACGTTGCGGCCCAATGAAAATGTATTCTCCATCGGATTTGCCGCACTGGATTTTCTGGATGCGCAGAAGGTGAAGTATGCCTATATGCTGGAACCCTTCAATAAGGACTGGCTGGTGGGCGACGGCAGAAGAGCAGTGTATACCAACCTCGATCCGGGGGACTATACGTTCAAGGTAAGGTCAGCTGATGAGGATGGTTCCTGGAATGAACAGGTATTGGAGCTAAACATCAAGATACTGCCGCCTTTCTGGAAGACGCCGCTGGCCTATATCCTTTATTCCCTTTTGCTGATAGGCGCCTTGCTGCTGGCGCGGCACATATTATTACAACGGGCGGCCATGCGATTTGCCCTGGCGCAGGAGAGGAAGGAGGCGCATCGTCTGCATGAGCTGGATATGATGAAGATCAGATTCTTCACCAATGTCAGCCATGAGTTCAGGACCCCGCTGTCCCTGATACTGACCCCGCTGGATAAGATCATCCAGCATACGGATGATCCTGCCCGTAAGGCCCAGTTCAATCTCATTCACCGGAATGCCCGGCGGCTGCTGAATATGGTCAACCAGCTGCTGGATTTTCGCAAGCTGGAGGTCCAGGAGCTGCGGCTCAATACAAGCAAGGGGGATATCATACGATTTATAAAGGAGCTGTCGTATTCCTTTGCGGATATCGCAGAAAAAAAGAATATCGACTTTTCTTTCCGGGAGGCCACCCCTTCGCTGTGTGCGTTCTTCGATCCGGACAAAATGGAGCGGATCATCTTCAATCTGCTGTCCAATGCATTCAAATTCACTCCGGAAGGAGGAGAAGTGGAGGTCGTCCTGAATTTTAATGATGGAACACTTATATTAAAAGTAAGAGATACCGGCATCGGCATCGAAAAGGACAAGCAGGAGAAGATCTTCGAACGATTTTTCCAGAATGAGATCCCCGGCTCGATGGTCAACCAGGGCAGCGGCATCGGGCTTGCCATCACCTGGGAATTTGTCCGGCTGCATAACGGGACTATTAAAGTAGAAAGCGAACCGGGCGAAGGAAGCTGTTTTACGGTGACATTGCCGGTGGTGATAGCGGAGGAGGAGGTGGCCGGGCCGGTGGCGGCAGCGCCGCTGGAGGAGGAGAAGAAGGGCAAAAAAAGTAAAAAACAGACCGTGCTGCTGGTGGAGGACAATGAAGATTTCAGGTTTTACCTGAAGGACAACCTCCGGGAATATTTCAATATCCAGGAGGCGGTGAATGGCAAGGAGGGGTGGCAGAAGACCCTGGGATCGCATCCCGACCTGGTGGTGACCGATATCAGCATGCCGGAGATGAACGGGATCGACCTCTGCCGTAAAATAAAGGAGGACAAGCGTACGGCTTTTATACCGGTGATCCTTTTGACCGCCCTCACAGGAGAGGAGCAGCAGCTGAGAGGACTGGAGACCGGGGCTAACGACTATATGACCAAGCCCTTCAATTTTGAGATCCTTCTTTCCAAGATACGGAACCTTCTTACCCAGCAGGAGACGGCCCGCAAGACCTATCAAAAACAGGTAGAGGCGTCCCCTTCCCATCCCAAAGTGGAGTCATCCGACGAGAAGTTCATCCGGCAGGCCCTGGACCTGGTGGAAAAGAATATGGCCAACCCCGACTTTTCGGTGGAGGAGATGAGCCGGGAGCTGTTTATCAGCCGGGTGGCCCTGTACAAACGACTGCTTGCCCTCACCGGCAAGACGCCTATCGAATTTATCCGGAGCACCCGGCTCAAGCGGGCAGCCCAGCTATTGGAGAAAAGTCAGCATACGGTGTCGGAGATTGCGTATGAAGTAGGCTTTAATAATCCTAAATACTTCTCCCGGTATTTCAAGGCGGAATTCGGAGTACTACCCTCTGCGTATCAGAAGAACGATTAACTTTTCGCCTCCTGAAGGGTCCGGGTTAACATTTGGACCCCTACACATAAACATTTCAGGCACCTGATCCTCTGGGTATATGTCTAGCTTTATAGCTTGTAAAACAGCTTGCTATGCCCGGACCGAAACTGCTCAGCTTATTATTCTTTCTCACGCTCACAGGGGTGCTTCAGGCAGGTCCCGGCAAGGAAGGTACCTATACACGCACCCCGGATGGGGTCATTGTCTACCCGGACATGCGTTGGTCCGGTAACACCGCTGCGGTCAAACTATCTGTCATTGCAGACAATATCATTCGGGTGCTCTCGAGCCCGGTAAAGGAGGAAGGGAAGATGCGCAAGAGCCTGGTCACCGTCTATAGGACCGACCCCTCCCTGAAATGGAATATGACCAATGACGAGGAAAGAGTCGTTCTGCACACCCGCCTGCTTACGGCCACCGTCACTATTGCTACCGGGGCTGTTCATTTTACGGATGCGTCCGGCAAGCCGATCCTGGCCGAGAAGCGTGCCGGGGGAAGGAGCTTCGAGCCGGCTGTTTTTGACGGGGAGCCAAGCTATCATATCCGGCAGACTTTCACTATGTCCGATGACGAAGCTATTTATGGGCTGGGACAGCACCAGGACGGCCTGGTCAATTACAAGGGACACCAGGTCAATCTTTTCCAGAACAATACGGAGGTAGCCATTCCTTTTCTGCTCTCTTCCCGGCATTATGGCATCCTTTGGGATAATTACTCCCTTACTTCCGTCGGGGACATACGGCCCTATCAGCAGCTGTCGGCTTTGCGACTGTATTCGGCACACGGCGAACAGGGCTGGCTGACGGCCACCTACCATAATGATAAGGACCGGCCGCACGTCTCGGACCTGCAGCAGGCTTCTTCGGAAATTGATTACGCCTATCTGGGGGACTCGAAGCGGCTGCTGCCGGCTGCCTTCACGCCGGCGAAGGGGTCGGTGACCTGGGAAGGTTCGCTTGCTTCCGACCTGACGGGGACGCATGTTTTTCATCTGACCTATGGGGGATATCTGAAAGTGTACATCGACGGCCAGTTGCGGCTGGACCGGTGGCGGCAGGCCTGGAATCCGGGCTCGGCCATCCTGGACCTGCCGATGGAAAAGGATAAGAAGGTGGCCATAAAAATAGAATGGGCGCCGGATGGGGATGAATCCTATCTGACGATGAAATGGCTGGCTCCGCTGCCCGCAGAACTGCAGAATGATGTCAGCTTCCGCTCCGAGGCAGGACAGCAACTGGATTATTATTTTATTTATGGGAAGGACCCGGACGAGGTCATTGCGGGCTACCGGCAGCTGACGGGAAAATCCACCATTCCTCCGAAGTGGGCGATGGGGCTCTGGCAAAGCCGGGAGCGGTATAAGACCGAGGACGAGATCCTGAACACCGTAAAAGCGTTCCGCGCCCGGAGGATACCCCTGGATAATATTGTTTTAGACTGGAGCTATTGGAAGCAGGACGGCTGGGGCAGCCAGGAGTTCGATGCCAGCCGTTTCCCATCACCCGACAGCATGATCCGGGTGCTGCACAATAATTACCATGCGCACTTTATGATCTCCGTGTGGCCAAAATTTTATGAAGGGATCGCCACTTATAAGGAGTTCGATAAAAATAACTGGCTGTATAAGAGAAATATTGCGGACAGTCAGCGTGACTGGATCGGGAAGGGGTATATCTCTACTTTTTATGTGGCATTCAATCCCGCTGCACGCAAGGGTTTTTGTGACCTGCTGAAAAAAAAATTGTTCAACAAGGGTTTCGATGCCTGGTGGATGGATGCCAGCGAGCCTGA
>DASZWE010000158.1:0-3119 GCA_035546735.1 Puia sp. | reverse complement strand
GATAGGGAGAAAGGTCTTACGGACAAGCCCGACAGGGGTAAGGGAACGGTATCGTTGCCTGCATTGCGTAAAGGCAATATAGGTCTGGTCGTGGCGACACAGATAGCCCGGTATGTGAGCCAGGACAATCCCCTGCCTGGCTGGCATTCTCCCTGGCAGGCCTGGGCGCAGACCCAGGGGCAACTGGCCTGGTACAAGGCTATGGAAGAGGCAGGAGAGATGACCATGATAAAAGATACCGCCTCGCTGGAAAAACATGTCGCTCTCTGGCAGGGCGGGTCAGACCCATCCGTAGTCAGACCCATCGGGTACATTCTCAGCCTGGAAGGCGCGGACTCCCTCATTACACCAGATCATCTGGAGGAAGCCTATGAATATGGCCTGCGGGCTGTAGGGCCTGCTCACTATGGTCCCGGCAGATATGCCAATGGCACAGATGCATCCGGCGGCTTGCAGGAAGCGGGGAAGGAACTGTTGCGCGTGATGGAAAGGAAGAACATTATCCTGGACGCTACCCATCTCTGTGATGACGCTTTCTGGGATGCCATGGAGCTGTTCAGCGGCACCGTCTGGGCAAGTCACAACAACTGCCGGGCGCTGGTGGACCACAATCGTCAGTTCAGCGACGAGATGATCAGGGCGCTGATAGAAAAAGGAGCCGTCATCGGTGGTGCGCTGGATGCCTGGATGATGGTGCCTGGCTGGATAAGAGGCGTATCCACTCCCGAGGCGACGGAATGCAACCTGGAAAAAATGATCGATCATATGGATCATATCTGTCAGCTGGCCGGCAATACGCTGCACGTGGGGATAGGGACCGACCTGGACGGCGCTTTTGGAAAAGAGCAAACTCCCTATGACCTGGAGACCATTGCCGACCTTGTCAATATCCCGGCACTGTTGTCAAAAAGAGGATATAACGCCACAGATATCGAGAATATCATGCACGGCAACTGGCTGCGTCTGCTGCGTAAAGCATGGACCTGATGCGGTCCTGTCACTTCCTGATCATCTTCAAACACACGGGCGCAGGAATGCTTAGCTGCCGGCCCGTCGCTTTTAACAGACCCGTTGCCGGATCTATGTGGAATATGACGACGTTGTCGCTGCGCTGGTTGGCCACCAGGAGCCAGTGGCCCGTAGGATCTATTATGAAATTGCGGGGCGTCTTGCCCTGCGCGGATTCGAATCCTTTTTTCGTCAATTTGCCGGAGGCAGTATCGATGGAATAAATAGCGAGACTATTGGCGTCCCCCCGATTGCTTGCATAAAGGAATTTACCTTTTGGCGCTACATGAATATCGGCGCTGCCGATGTCCCCCTTGAACCCGTCGGGCAGCGAGCTGATATGTTGCAGCTGTTTGAACCTGCCGTTGGCATAATGGAAGGCATCCACGGAGCCGCCCATTTCCGTCATCAGGTAGACATAGGGTTTGCCGGGATAAAAGCTGATATGGCGGGGACCCGCGCCAGACTCGATGGACTGGGCGGAATCCCTGGGAGCCGTGAGCGGCTGTGTAGCAGCGGCTGCGTTGAACCGGTAGATGGACAGCTTATCCAGTCCCAGATCGGCCGCGATAAGATATTTTCCGTCCGGGGTAAAAGTCACGGAATGTACGTGCGCCTTTTCCTGCCTTTCTTTATTGGGTCCTGTGCCCGTGTGCTGGATCAGCTGGGTCAGGGCTCCCAGGGTGCCGTCCGCATGAATGGGCAGCGCCGAAAGATTGCCGCCTGAATAGTTGGCTACCATTGCCCACTTACGATGGGCGTCTATGGATATATAGCAGGGATCGTCCCCTCCGCTGGCCTGTTTGTTGAGGAACTTCAGCTGACCGCTGGTCTTGTCAAAGGCAAAGGCGCTGACGGCTCCCGGCTCCGCTTTACCCGTCTCGTTGACGGCATACACGAATTTTTCCCCCGGCGCCACCGCCAGATAGGAGGGATTCTCCGTAGCAACGGTGCTGACAAGCTTTGCTTCACCGGAGGCGGCGTTGAACTGGTATACATAGATGCCTTTGCTGTTATTCCCTTTGGTATAAGTGCCCACGAACAGGTAGAAGTTCTGGGAGAAAACGGACAGCGAGCAGAAGACTGCGAATAGAAGAAGAATGGTAGTACGCATGAAACAAATGTAATGAAAAATATGTGCTTCGGAATTTACGGAGCCAATGTATTATTTACGATGCTTTCAATGGTATGTTTACGAGATCTAAAAAGCTATATACAAGGGTGTAAGTGTTTGCTTTTATTACTAAATAAGATAATCACAAATGATAATAGATTGGTCATATGAAAAATTTGTTTTCTCTTTCCGGTGATGGAAATTTGTTCCATGAATGAATGATGATCCAATACCACTATGTTAAACCAAACAAGTAAGGCTCAAGATCCATTTACCTCTGAAAAACCAAAATGTCCAATGTCCTGTCCTGTTTAGGGCTCTCGCTGTAAGAAACGTCCTTCTTATGGTAAATTAACTTGGGACCGCCTCATCAAAAGTGAGGCGGCTTTTTTGTTTTCAGCCGTTCGCCTACCTTCGCGTCCTATGTCAACGATCAATGAAACAGTGATAACTCCTGGTCAGATAGACCAGCTTATCCGGCGCCGTCGCAGCACTTTCCCCGACCAGTTTGAAATAGGCCGGCCAATAGAGGAGGCCACGATCTGGCGATTGCTGGAGAATGCCAATTGGGCGCCCAATCACACACGCACCGAGCCTTGGCGCTTCACCGTATTCACCGGGGAAGGACTAAAGAAATTTGCCGCCTTCCAGGCCATGCGTTACAAGGAGACTGCCGGTGAGAAATTCCGCCAGGATAAATATGACAAACTGCTGGAGAATCCTGAAAGAGCTTCTCATATCATCGCCATCATTCTCCGGCGGAGCACTACCGTCGACATCCCGGAAATGGAGGAGATCGCGGCCGTAGCCTGTGCGGTAGAGAATATCTGGTTGTCCATTGCGGCCTATGGTCTTGGCGGATACTGGAGCACGGGTGGCCCTACCTTTGATCCCGCGGCGAGAGAATTCTTCGGACTTGATGGCGGGGACAGGCTGATGGGATTCTTTTATCTTGGGCATATTCGTGTCCCTTCTGTGGCAGGCCGGCGAGGTCCGA
>DASZWE010000157.1:0-8043 GCA_035546735.1 Puia sp. | reverse complement strand
ACGGCTCCCGATGCGCCGACAGAGCTGTAGTCCCCGTGACGGCGGTGGATGAACAGGGTCAGCAGGTTGCCGCCTATGAGGCTGACAAAATAAACGAGGAGGAAGCCCAGGGGGCCCAGTCCACTCTCTACAGGGCCGCTGAAAAAATACAGGCTGAACATATTAAATAAAAGGTGCGTCCAGCTGACGTGCAGGAACCCGGACGTGACCAGCCGCCTGTAATCCTTGTTCATGAGGATCCGATCTACCTGAAACTCATAGCCTTCGAAAAAGCGTCTATTGGTGAGTCCCTTGTAGGATACAAGGATGTTCGCGATGATGAGAAGGAAAAGGAAGATGGAAGCGCTCATAGTTTATTCGTGTTGCCGACTGAAATTTAAATATAAAAACCGTATGAAATTAATTTATCCTTAGGAAATGGGGTGAGACCGGGCTGAAAGATTACTTATCTTCAGGAATAATCTCCTGGAATGAAGCAAATTTATGACGCTATAGTTGTCGGCTCAGGCATCAGCGGTGGGTGGGCCGCCAAGGAGCTCTGCGAAAAAGGGTTGAAAGTATTGCTGCTGGAACGCGGTCGTCCTGTGGAACATCCCAACTACCCTACGGCTACCATGAATCCGTGGGAGTTCAAGCATCGTCTGAGGCTTACGACCGAGGATATAAAAAGCCATCCCATACAAAGCCGTCATTTTTCGTTTAAAGAAGACACAAAGCATTTTTATATCAAGGACCTGGAGAACCCTTATGAAGAAACCAGGAGATATGACTGGATAAGGGGGGATATTGTCGGTGGCCGCTCGCTTCTTTGGGGCCGGGCCTGCTACCGGTGGAGCGACCTTGATTTCGAGGCCAATTTAAAAGACGGGCATGGTGTGGACTGGCCTATACGATATAAAGATCTGGCGCCGTGGTATGATCATGTGGAAAAATTCATCGGTGTCAGCGGTAATAGGGATGGCATCGCTCATTTGCCTGATGGTCAATTTTTGCCACCTTTCGAAATGAATTGTGTGGAGAGGGACTTTACTGAGAAAATAGAACGAAAATACCATGGTGACAGGCGAGTGATCATTGGCAGGACGGCCAATCTTACCAGCCCCGTGAAAGGGCGGGGGCAATGCCAGGCCAGGAATCTTTGTCACCGGGGATGTCCTTATGGCGCCTATTTCAGTACCAATGCCAGCACGTTACCTGCAGCACATGCCACCGGCAATCTTACGCTTCGTCCTTATTCACTGGTGAACAGCGTGCTTTACGACGAGCAGCGTGGCAGGGCCAGCGGCGTGGAGATCATCGATGCGCAAACGAAGCAAACGGAGGAGTTTTATGGTCGCATGATCTTTTTGAATGCCTCTACGCTGGCTACGGCCTTTATATTGCTGAACAGCACCAGCCGGCGTTTCCCGAACGGGCTGGGCAATGGCAGCGACCAGGTGGGTCGCAACCTGATGGATCATCACAAAGGTGTGGTCGTTACTGCCGACGTTCCAGGTTTTGAAGACAGCTATTATTATGGTCGCCGTCCCAGTCCTATTTATATACCCCGATGGCAGAATGTCAGGGGGCAGCCGGCGGGTTTCTTACGTGGATATCATTTCGCTGGTGAGGCTTATCGCAGCAGGGGTGGGTCTGATATGGGGATTGGCGCCGACCTGAAGAAAGCGGCTTCTCAGGCAGGGCCGTGGAGTATCGAGCTTTATGCTTATGGGGAATGTTTGCCCTATAGCGACAACCGGGTGACACTGCATCCTACTAAAAAGGACTCCTTTGGCCGACCGCAATTGGTGACCGATTGCCATTTCAGGGAAAATGAAAAAGCCATGCATGCGGATATGATCGCCACGGCCGGGGATTTGCTTGCGATGCCCGGATATTCCAATGTACAAGTGTCCGGGGATATGAGTTTCCCCGGCAATGCGAACCATGAGATGGGAGTTGCGCGTATGGGAAAGGATCCACGCACCAGTGTGTTGAATGCCTATAACCAGATGCATGAGGTGTCCAATGTGTTCATCACCGACGGGAGTTGCATGGCATCGAGCGCCTGTCTCAATCCCAGTCTGACCTATATGGCCCTGACGGCAAGAGCCTGTGACTATGCCGTACGGGAATTGAAGAGGGGAGAGATATAGTATAAGGTCCTTTAAGGTACACAAACGGAGTGCCTTCCTTCCAATTGGGGATGTTTGACCCCACTGTTGGCGCCCTTTCAGCGGCAATACCCTGGCATTAAATTTTAAGGAAACATTAAAATCATTGAACCAAACGCAGATAGATGTCTGCGGGAAGTCCTTTTTTCTAACTAAAAATCTACCTCATCTTTAAAACATCGTGATTATGAAAATGAGACTAAATGTGGGAATTGCTACTGCGGGTATTGCCGTCGTGTTATTAGCGGGATGCGTGTCCAGTAAAAAGTACAAATCGTCCCAGGCCGCATTACAGCAAATGAGGAATGACAGTGTTCAGCTGGCGCAGCAGGTAGCTTCCCTCAATCAAAGTGTACAGGCCCTGCAGGATAAGAACAATGCCCTGCAACGTTCGCTTGACAGTAGCACCAACATCTATGCCGCCCAGCAAAAGAACCTTGGGTATTATCAGGACTATTTTAAACAACAGCAGAGCAATGCATCGCAGATGAGTGATGAAATAAAGAGTGCGCTGTCACAGGCAGGGGTTACGGATGGAGATGTTCAGCAGGTGAATAATAAGATCTATGTGCGGCTGGATGAAAATACGATCTTTAAAAAGAACAGCACGGCGGTTACTACCTCCGGCAAGCAGGCATTGAACAGTCTTGCCGATGTCATCAAGAAACAAAATGACGTCAATGTTTTTGTGAATGACGGGGATTCGTCCTCCGGTCAGGGAAGCATGTCCTCTTCTTCGTCTGCAATGGGGAATGCCACAGCCAGCGATAATACATCCGGCAATGCCACTGCCGATAATACCTCTGCCAGCCCGGCGCCAAGGCGTCACAGGGTGCATCATATGCACAAATCGTCGGGTGGTGCGGCGAGCACGGCTTCTTCCGGTAGTACAGCCTCCTCCGGCAGCACGGCTTCCTCTGGTACAACTCATCCCGCGCATAAGAGAGCACATCGCAAATATTCGTCAGAGAGCTCTTCCACGACTTACTACAGCAATATGGGTAAGGGGTCCGGCAGCAGGGCGTGGATGTTGAAGCAGCATCGTATGGGTGTTGTAGCCAACAGTATGCTGCAAAATGGTATCCCGAAAATAAATATAACCATGCGGCAACCCGATATGAATGGCAATCCACAGAGCAACAGCATTGCGGTTGTCATCGTGCCCAAGATGAGCGATTTTAATCCACAGATGGGCACTGCGGGCACAGAGAATAATAAATAATAGTTTTGTTTAGAGTGTAGTTTGGCAGGCCTCCCGGAGCAGCGGGGGGCTTTTTTGTCGAGTGTTGCGTAAAAATCCGTAAATTCAGTATCCACACCCTCCTAAAAAAGCCTGCTATATGAAAGAAGAAAATAATATCACACGGCGAAAGTTTGTTGAAATGACTGCTGCGGCCGGTCTTGGATTTACCATTGTCCCAAGGCATGTGCTTGGCAGGGGATATGTTGCCCCCAGCGACAAGATCACATTGGCCTATATTGGCGTAGGCACACAAGGGATCCGGGAATTGCTGCCCCTGCTGGCGGTGCCGGAGATCCAGGTAGTAGCCGTTTGCGATCCCAATAAAGAAGCCCGGGGCTATCGCGACTGGGGGATTAATTACCTCAAGGATGAGATCCGTAAAACCATTCAAAAGCCGGACTGGGAACCCGGAGGCGACAATGCTATTCCTGGCGGAAGGGATAATGGAAAAGACATCGTAGATTCTTACTATGCCCATGTTCGGTCGGGTGAGTCTTTCAAAGGCTGTGCTGCCTATGCGGATGCGCGTGAATTGCTGGAGAAGGAAAAAGACCTGGATGCCGTAAAGATCATGACCCCCGACCACCTGCACGGGGTGCTTTGTATGGCAGCCATCAAAAGAGGCAAGCATGTGCTGGTGCACAAGCCCATCTCCAACCGGCTGATCGAGGGTAAGCATGTGATCGAAATGGCCCGGAGCCATCCGAAAGTGATCACGCATCTTATACCCTGGGATTCAAACGGGTCAATGGAGACCGTAATGGCCTGGATCCATGCGGGTGCCATCGGGACGCTGAAAGAAGTGCATAACTGGACCAACCGTCCCGTCTGGCCGCAATATCCCGAGCTGCCTACTGACAAGCCACCAGTTCCCGAAGGATTCAACTGGGATCTGTGGCTTGGTCCCGAAGCGGAACGGGCTTATCATCCCAGCTATACCCATATGGTGTTCCGCGGCTGGTACGACTTTGGGGGAGGGTCCATGGCCGACATGGGGCATTATAGTCTCTGGACCGTGTTCAATGCTTTGCAGCTTACGTCCCCCACGGTGGTGGAACCACACAGAAGTCATTTCTGCGACTTCGATGGCGCCGTCCCTTTCCGGGTGAACAATGATTTTTCATTCCCCATGGCCAGCACGGTGCGATTCAGCTATCCCGCCAATGGGAGCCGGGGCCCCATCGACCTTTTCTGGTATGACGGCGGTATGCGGCCTTGTATTCCGGATGAGCTGGCGAGGGACAATAAAGAGCTGCCGGAGGAGGGAATGATGTTCGTCGGCGATAAGGGGAAGATACTTGCGGGATTCAATGTACAGGATCCTCAGATCATCGCGGGTGTCAGGATGGATGTGCCCGGGGGTGTCAAAAGCCCAAAGAATGACCAGGTACGGATGACGACTTCGGCCTTACCGCATTTTGTGGAGGCCTGTAAAACAGGGAAGCAGTATCCCGGCAGTTTCCCCGAAGCGGAGTTTTTGACGGAGGCTGTAAACCTATACGCTGCTTCACTGAGGGCGAACAAAATGTTGAAATACGATGCAGCCAGCCAGGCCATCACGAATGTGGCCGAGGCCAATAGATACCTGACGCGTGCGTACAGGCAAGGATGGGACCCTGCTACTATTTAACCAACTGCCTAAAACAAAGTGATATGCTTATAATTAACCGCCGGAGGTTCCTTGGCAGCATAGCGTTGGGGGCCGGCGCTGCGCTGGCCCTGCCTTCCTCCCTGCTGGCGCATGCCCGAAGGATGGAGATGCCCATCGGGTTCCAGACATTTCCCATCCGGGAAATACTGGCGAAAGACTTTGCCGGAACGTTGAAAATGATGGCTGCACAGGGCTATCAGCTGACGGAGATGTGTTCTCCGAAAGGATATGCGGATATCGGGTATGGACCGCTGGTGAGTATGAAGACGTCGGACATGCGCAAGATCATCGAAGACGCCGGGCTGCAATGTCCCAGCTGCCATTTTGGATTTGGCGAGTTTGGCGATCCGCTGGACGAACGGATCGGGTTCGCGCATGAGCTGGGATTGAGCCAAATGATCTGTTCCACCTTCTGGCTTCCCAAGGAAGCACATTTGAACGATTATTTTGCGGCGGCGGATAAGCTGAATGCGGCCGCTGAAAAAATTAAAAAAGCAGGTATGCAAGCCGGCTTTCACAACCATGAGATGGAATTTCATGAGCTCGATGGTCAGCTGATCTACGATGCATTGCTTCAGCGGCTGGACCCCGACCTCGTAAAGATGCAGTTCCAGACGGAAGTGATCACGCTTGGATATAAGGCGGCCACCTACTTTAATAAATATCCCGGAAGGTTTATCTCCTCGCATCTGTCGGACTGGACCGCGGATAAGAAGCAGGTGCCTGTAGGACAGGGCGTCATCGACTGGAAAGAGTTTTTTGCCGCCGCCAGGACCGGAGGAGTAAAAAATTTCTTTGTGGAAATGGATCTGGATAAATTCAAGGACAGCGCTTCGTATATACATTCACTGTAAGAGACCGGTCTGTCGACCGTATTCTTTTAGCAAGCGGTTTGGGCCGGAAGATCTATAGTTATTGCTGAAGACATGTTTTTTATATATATTCGTTTCACTATGAAGCAGAATATCATCCTAAAAGCATGCGCATCCCTTGTCTTGATCTTGTTTGCCGTGGCCGGCCGTTCGCAGACCAGCCTCAACAATTATAAATATGTTATCGTGCCGGAAAGGTTCAGCTTTTCCAAGGAGGATGATCAGTATTCGCTGAATAGCACCACTAAGCTGCTGCTGGAACAAAAAGGATTTACCGCATTACTCGGCAACAAGTCGGTGCCGCCCGCCGTGGCTGGCAACCGATGTAATGCCCTGACGGCTGAGGTGACCCAGAATAACGGGATGTTTGTTACGAGGCTTACGCTGCTGTTAAAGGACTGCCAGGGGAATATCATCTTCAAAAGCAAGGAGGGTAAGAGTAGGGAAAAGGAATTTCCGGCAGCGTACAATGAGGCCTTAAACCAGGCTTTTTTATCGCTGAATGATGTGGCGTACAAATATGATAGTGCGGTAGCGCCGCAGCAGGTAACTACGTTACCTGCTGAACCATCGGCGTCCGTGCCGGCGGCAAATGCCGAGATCGCCGGTGTCTTATATGCCCAGGTCACGCCCAATGGATATCAGCTGATCGATACGACCCCGAAAAAAGTGCTGGTGCTGTATAAGACGTCCGTACAGGACTTTTTTATAGCGGAGGCCGGTGCATCCAATGGAATGGTCTTTAAGAAGGACGGACAGTGGTTTTTCGAGTACTATAAGGATAACAAGCTGGTTTCTCAGAAGCTCGAGATCAAGTTTTAAAGGGCGGCCTATTTGGCTGTTTGAGCGGGTAATTTCCAGTCCGGCCTGATATAGTGGCAGGTGTACCCATACGGATGTTTTTGGAGATAGTCCTGGTGTTCTTCCTCGGCATCCCAGAAGTCGGTGGCCGGGGTCACCTCTGTGACGATGGGACGAGGATAGACATGAGCGGCCGTAAGCTCGTCGATCAGCTGCGTGGCTGTATTCTTTTGTTCTTCCGTGAGATAGAATATAGCCGACCGATAGGACGTACCGATGTCATTACCCTGCCGATTGCGGGTCGTGGGGTCATGTATTTGGAAAAAGAATTCCAGCAGCTGCCGGTAGGTAGTTTTGGACGGGTCGAATTCAATGAGGATCGCTTCAGCATGCGTGCCATGATTCCGATAGGTGGCGTTTGGAACGTCTCCTCCCGTGTACCCAACGTTCGTCTTAAGGACACCCGGCTGGCTGCGGACCAGTTCCTCTACGCCCCAGAAGCAACCGCCGGCAAGGATAGCTTTTTCTGTATTCATAAATGTTGTATTGTCTTTATGCTGCGAGAAGCATGCCAGGGGCTTTTTGTGACATTTCGTCATCCATGGATGATAAAATAGTCGTATATTTAAGCATGCACCGTCGTCTCTTTCTTCAATTCCCTTTGGTTGTTTCAGCCATTGCTACACAAGCCCGATCTTCCAAAGACCCGCAACCTCAAAAAGGCTTCAAGGTCGAAGGTCATAAAGACCGATATGAGGAAGAGCTGCTGATAATGGGAGGACAATTTGACTGTAAGGTGTCTTCCAGGGATACCAATGGCGAGCTGCTGATCTATGATACGTACCGTCATGAAAAGGGCGGCCCGGCCCTACACATTCATCATCGGCAGGACGAATGGTTTTATGTCATTTCCGGAGAGTTTATTATCAAGGTAGGTGAAGATATGTTCACCTTACGATCTGGCGATACCGCCTTTGCGCCCCGCAAGATCCCGCATGCATTTGCCAAGATCAGCGATGGTCCCGGCCAGATGCTGGTCCTCTTCCAACCTGCCGGCGCCATGGAGGACTTTTTTAAACAAATGGCTAAACTGGGACCGGGTGTTCCCAAAGAGCAGGAAAAGAATTTAAAGCAGCTGTGGCATATGCATGGCATGGAGATCGTCGGTCCGCCGCTGAAATTCTAAAGCAGCATATTCTGTATCTTGTGACCATGGTCTATTTTAAAAAGGTTTTTAGTTTACTGATCTTTCTGGCCGGCTATTGCATTTCTTTTGCCCAGACAGTTTCATTGCCCACCCGCTGGACCAATACGGTATTACAG
>DASZWE010000156.1:0-11805 GCA_035546735.1 Puia sp. | reverse complement strand
CGCCGTAAAGGGGTCGGCTTTCTGAGCCACCCTTTGTACCCGGTGATCCTGGTCCTTGCTATAAATGTTCTCGAAATAGACGGTAAAAGCGCTGGGCAGGGCTTTTACTTCGATGCCTTTGGCCCGGAGCTCTTGTACGATGTCCTTGTCTTTTTCAGCCAGCGCTGTCACCAGCGTATAGCTGAGATCCATATTGCTGATGGCATTGGAGAAGTAATAAGAGGTTCCACCTGCCATATAAACGGTGGATTTGGGAGTAACTACCTTGTCTAACGTAATATGTCCTATGCAACAAATGTCATACATGCCCATTCTATTAAGTGTTAGGAGAAACTACAAATTTACATCAAATTTGTTCATTGGACCTGCAAAAATCAAGCCTGATGAACGCTTTGTACTAACTTCAATCCCATGAGCAAAGACCAGAAAAAAGATCTGCTCGTATTTCTTCAGTCTTTTGACGAGGACTTACAGGAACTGGCCTTGTGGCTGCGGGAATGGGTCTGGGACCTTTATCCACATGCCAATGAGCTGATCTATGATAACTATAATGCCCTGGCATTTGGATGGTCGCCCACCGATCGTCAGGGTCATATTTTTGGTTCCGTTGCGCTGTACAGAGGAGGAAATGTACATTTCGGTTTTTATTGGGGCGCCGAGCTGGCAGACCCTGAAAAATTGCTGTTGGGCGCCGGGAATCAATACCGGTATATCCTTGTCCAAAATAAGCGTGATTTTCCCAAAGCTTACATTAAAAAGCTCTTAAAAGAAGCTTATGCCAACTCCCTTGGGAAGGTTAAAGATCCCCGGCAGCTTATGGAAGGTACTACCATCGTCAAGCTTGTTTCAGCTAAAAAGAGGGCGCCGCTGCCGAAAAAGGCTCATCCTTCTTCCGGACACCGGGCGTATCAAAACCGAACGGTAAGATCCTTCCGCACTAAACACAATTAAATGATAATGAATTCGCTATAAAACTGGCATTTTCATGGTTCCTTCCATCGCATGCTAAAGAATTGCTTCAAAACTGCCCTACGGAATTTACAGCGCCACCGGTTGCATGCATTTATCAATATTGGTGGTCTGGCCATCGGCATGGCCAGCTTTATCGTCATTCTTATTTATTTGAATTATGAGCTGAGCTATGATAAATGGGATACTTCGCTCAAGCGGGTGTACAGGGTATCCATGCGAAAGGATGGAGATGTCCTCTCCACTACGCCAGCCCCACTGGCTTCTCTTCTGTTGGAGAAATATCCCGGGGTGGAGGCTGCTACCGCCTTTGTTTCGCCAGGGGACTATGAAGGGCTGCTTTCCAATGGGGAGAAGTCCATCTACCAGAAAGGGCTGGTGGAGACGGATTCCTCTTTTTTCAAGGTGTTCCCTTATAAGCTGACGCTTGGCGATGCCGCCACGGCCCTTAATCCGCCCAATGCCGTGGTGATCTCCGAAGAGGTAAGCAGGAAGCTGTTTGGCCGTGATAATCCTGTTGGAAAGCCGATAAAGCTGTTTAATGCCCTAAACGCAGTGGTGACAGGTGTTTTCAAGGAGCCGCCGGGTCCTTCGCACCTGATGGTAAAGGTGCTGATGCGCAGTCCCAATGAAAAGAGCAATAAGTTCTGGGAGAATTATTCTTTTCAGACCTATGTACGGATGAGTCAGCCTGTGTCCATTGGCAGATTGGGCAAGGGCATGAGCAAGCTGTATGATGAGGATCAATTGAAAAAGGACGAGCTGTTTGTCGATGCAGCGGAAGACATTCATAACTTCCCTCAACACGGAGAGACTCATTTTACCATTACCCTGGTATTGCTGGTGCTGGCCGTCTTTATATTGATAGCCGGTGCTATCAACTTCAGCAACCTGTCGCTGGCCCGGGCGATGACGCAGGCAAAGGAGGTAGGTATCCGCAAGGTGTTGGGATCCGGGAGAAAACACATCGTTCTTCAATCCCTGCTGGAAATATCTCTTCAATGTCTCCTCAGCCTTATACTTGCATTGCTCCTGGTAAACAGGGCCCTCCCTTATTTCAGCACTCATTTTAACCTCCCTTTTGATTTTTTCCAAGGGCAAAACGCCCTTCTTTTGGGTGGGCAGCTGGGAGCCTGTCTGCTGTTGATCATCCTTATATCCGGCATGTATCCCGCCCTGTTCCTATCCGGATTCCGGACGGCAGAGGTGCTGAAAGGAAAGTACACGAGAGGGAAAGGGGGGAAGCTTTTCCGGAACAGCCTGCTGGTGGTGCAGCTGTCTTTATCGGCCCTCTTTATTACGGGCATCATCGTTGTCAACCGGCAGGTATCGTACATGCAGCATGAATACCTTGGATTTGAGCCATCCAAGGTCGTACGTATCGGGGCTACGCAAAAAACAAGGGACAGGGACTTTACACGGGTACGTCAGTCCCTGCTATCTGTTCCCGGTGTAGAGTATGTAGCAAAGTCCACCTCCGTGCCCGG
Source organism: Puia sp. (assembly GCA_035546735.1). GTDB lineage: Bacteria > Bacteroidota > Bacteroidia > Chitinophagales > Chitinophagaceae > Puia. The sequence goes on along the minus strand of DASZWE010000156.1, from coordinate 9,349 downwards.
CAGCCAGGAGCTCGATACATCGACAAAAACTTTTAAATATGAGGGGCAGCAGCACCGGCTGAATTCCGTAAAGGTGGGCACGGACTATTTCAAGGTGATGGATATACAGCTGATGAAGGGGCGTCTCTTTAGCGATCGTCATCCGGAGGATGCGGATAATTCTGCCATCATCAACGAGACCGCTTTGAAAAAGCTGGGTGTCGCCGATCCCACCGGAAGATATATTTACTTCCCTTATTGCGATACGATCCCCTATACCATTGTGGGCGTCGTAAAAGACTTTCATATACAGGGTCTGCAGCATGCTGTAGTACCTACTATCTATACTATTTCCAATGCACACTGCGAGTTCCGGAGCGGCGGCGCCGTCCTGGTAAAAATAAAGACGGATCATGTGCAGCAAACACTGAAGGGCATACAGGCTGTCTGGAAAAAGCAGGAGCCTGATTTTCCCATACGGTATTCTTTTTTAGACCAGGATTTTCAGCGGCTGCTGACGGAGTATATCCGGCTGGAGCGGATCATCTTTTTCTTTTCCATCGTATCGCTGGTCATTACAGGCATCGGTCTCTTTGCGCTTACTTCTTTTCTATGCAGGCAGCGGGTGAAAGAGATCGGCGTCCGGAAGGTATTGGGCGCCTCTGTTGCAGGGGTGACGGCATTGCTGTCCAGGGACTTTTTGAAGATATTGATCATTAGTATTGCTGTCGCTCTGCCTTTGGCGGGATGGGCGCTGAGCAGATGGCTGGAAAGCTTTGCCTACCGGGTGTCCCTTTCCTGGTGGATGTTTGCCCTGGCGGGGTTTATCACCATGGGCATGACCTTGTTGACGGTGTGTATACAGGCCGTTCGCTCTGCCAGCGCCAACCCCGTGAAGTCCTTACGAACCGAGTAGTTATAGGCAATAAAATCCCGATACGACCCGGAATATCCCAAACCTTTGCTCTGATTATTTTTCACTCAGCGCTTTCAGCCTATTGAGTCCTTTGGTAAAATCCCGATTCAAATTTTTTTCAATGACACCGAATACCTTCATGATATTCATGGGATAGGGAGTGGAGCTGGCAATACCCCAAATGGCTCGGGTCGTCCCTCTCTCGTGCTCGAGCCGGATCCAGGCGTCTCCGACACCGGCAAAAGGACGGATAAAATTGATGCGGCTGGTCATTTCCGAATTTTCTCTAATGCTGGTGATGGTCTGGTTGCCGGCGCCTACATTTTTTACCGGGCTGTCCCACGCATAGGAAGCTCCGGGCACGCCATCCGTGCCGGAATATTGCTGCTGGACCTTGGGATCCCTGTCCAGCCATGGGTTCCATTGATTGATGGCATGAAGCGAGTTGGTGTTCTGCCAGACCTTTTCTATCGGGGCGTTGATGAGAATGGATCTTTCATATTCCCATTTCCTGCCTACGAAGGCGGCAATCAACAAGATAAGGAGGATCAGTCCTCCGACGATGTAAAGAGCAAGCATAGTTAGCCCAATTTTTGGTAGAATAAATATATTAAAAATCCGGGTAGCCTTTTAAATATTCCCCCGGACTCCGCCGGGTGAATTCCCTGAATATCCGGATGAAATGGCTGGGATCTGCATAGTTATGCTCGTAGGCAATATCGGCCAGGCGGGTAAATTTCCGTTGGTTCAGCTGTTGGAATGCCGCATTGAACTGGCAGATCTTCCGGAACATCTTTGGTGTTACGCCGACATGGGTTTCGAACAACCGTTGAAAGGTCCTTTCCGTAACACATAATTCCTGCTGCAATTCCTGCAGGGATACCAGGCCATTGGCTTTTTGTATGCGCCGTGTGGCGTAGACAAGGGCGTTATCGGCATCATGGGGAGCGGTACCGGCCAGTCGCATGATATAATTATCCATCAATTGCATCCGCGCCTCCGGTGTCGGAGCATTGCTGATCTGTTCCCTCAGGCCTCTGGCAGAGGGCAGCAGGCCAAGATCCAGTTGTCTGTCCGTCCACTCTTTCGCGTCGAAGCCAAAGAAAGCCTTTAACAGGGGAGGGTAGAAGAAATAGGCAATAATAGTAAGCCGCCCCGTGGCATAGAAATCTATGGGCTGAACCGTCTGTCCGTATAGCAGCAGGTCTTCCCTGTCGCCGGTGGATTGAAACACGATGCCCGGGTAGCTGTTGGCGATAAAGGGGATGACCAGATCATGTGGCAGATGGGGCTCTTCCAGCACGATCTTATAGCTTATATAGTCCGCAATGGATGGCGGCGGAGACAGGACCTGTGTAAACATGGATAACCGACAATTTACGAATAAAAGAACAAAAGGGGCGGGGGACCGTATCCGGGAAAATAGCGATGTTTGCCTGGAAAATTTTTAAAAGATTTGTCCTATTCTTCAAAGGTGGGTTGTTTATAGGTTATTCTATCACCTTAAAATGTATTAAAATGAAGGAGTTTGCATTGATCTTCCGAATGAATGGAGATGCTGCCGCTGGTGCAGCTGATATCACTCCTGCACAGATGCAGGAAAGGATGACCTATTGGAACAACTGGATGGGTAGCATTGCCGCCCGGGACAGGCTGTCCAGCAGCGGTCATCGTCTTGGAATAAGGGAATCGAAGACCGTAGCGCCTGGCGACGTGGTGACGGATGGACCCTATACGGAAGTAAAAGAGTTTATCAATGGCTTTATTATTGTCAAGGCTCAAAGTGTCGACGAGGCCGTCGAAATGGCCAAGGGTTGCCCGATCCTTTTTGGCGGCGGCAAGGTCGAAGTAAGGCCCCTGGTTGCAAGCGACGACAATAAATAAGATGGACGAAAGGCAGCTGATACCGGACCTTTACAGAAAGGAATATGGCAAGATGGTGACCGTGCTTTGCAGCCGCTTCGGAATAGCCTATATGGATATTGCCGAGGACATCGTCAGCGATACTTTCTTATCTGCCGCGGAGACATGGGGTTTGAAGGGAGTGCCTTCCAACCCTGTGTCCTGGTTATATGCCGTGGCAAGGAACAATGCGCTGAACAGTCTGAAGCATGACCGGGTATTTCAGCGGCAGGTAAAAAAGGAGTTGACCATGGAGGGTGAGAAAAGCTTTGAAATGGAGATCGATCTCTCGCCAAAGAATATCACCGACAGCCAGCTGCAGATGATGTTCGCCATCTGCCATCCCTCTATTCCTGTAGAAGCGCAGGTGAGTCTGGCCTTGCGTGTACTCTGTGGATTCAGTATTGACGAGATAGCCCAGGCTTTGCTGACCACGAAGTCCAATATCAACAAGCGGCTGTTCAGAGCTAAAGAAAAGTTGAGACTGGAGGGGGTAAAGATCGTCGTCCCCGACAGCAGAGAGGTCAGCGTCCGGCTGGATACCGTACTCGTCTGTCTTTATCTTCTGTTCAATGAGGGATATTACTCGGCCAGCCAGGACAAGGTGCTGCGCAGGGATTTTTGTCTGGAAGCCATGCGACTGACCTACCTGCTCATCGAAAATGCATCTACCAGCATGCCCAGGGTACATGCGTTGATGGCGCTGATGTGTTTTCAGGCTTCCCGGTTTGACGCCAGGGTCAACGACAATGGAGAGCTGGTGTTATATGAAGATCAGGACATACGCCGTTGGGACGAGGAGCTGATCCAAAGGGGAAATGATTTTTTTATACGGGCGATCCGTGACGGTGACGTATCGAAATATCATCTGGAGGCAGCCATTGCGTGGTGGCATTCGCATCCGGCAGAAGAGGGAGAAAAATGGGAGAATATCCTCCGGCTGTATAATCAGCGGCTGATATTGGAGTATTCTCCCGTAGCGGCCTTGAACAGGGCTTATGCTTTTTACCGTGTGTATGGCAGGGAGCAGGCCATAGCGGAGGCAGAAGCATTGCAGCTGTACGGCAATCTTTTTTATCATTCGTTGCTGGGGGAGCTGTATACAGGTGTGGATAATGAGCAGGCCGGAAGGCATTTTATGCAGGCGCTGGACCTGGCCGGGTCGGATGCAGAGAGGGCGGTGCTGGAGAAAAAGCTGGAAGGGCTAAAATAATTTTTTCCGTACAGACTTGTCTGTTTTAATATTTCTCCCTACATTTGAATTATGAAAGCAAATTCCAAGGTCAGGACGCGGGTAATGGATACGGTGACACGTCTCTTTTATGACCAGGGCTTCCAGGCTACGGGGATCAACCAGATCATCGAGGAGTCGGAGGTAGCCAAGGCCAGTCTTTACGAGCACTTTCCTTCGAAGGAAGCTATTTTGCAGGCTTACCTGGAAGATGCTACTACCCGGTGGCGATCCGAGTTCGAGGAATTCTGCAAGGGCAAGTCGGCAGGGGAAAAGAAAATACTTGCCCTTTTTGACTTCCGGAAGCTCCTGGCTATCCGACGGGGGTTCAAAGGGTGCACCTTTATACGGGTGGTTTATGAGCTTCCCAATCTGGATGAAGCGTCGCTTGCCGCTGTACTTCGTTATAAGGAATATATCAGGAATATGCTAAAGGAAAATATTGCGCTGCTGCCGGCAAAGCGTTCGCCTCGGGAGATAGAAGAGCTGGCGGAAATGATCATGACGCTGTATGAGGGTTGTGGAGTACAGTCTTCGCTGGAACGGGGCGCCCGACCCATCGATAGCGCCAGAAAAACTGCTCAAAAACTGCTACGATAAAAAATTTTACGTGTATGAAAACAGACCGTTCTGTTCGTATTGTATCTGCTGACACATCTTTTGTCCAGGAAGCGGCCCATCGCAGATGGTGGAACCTGTTCGTCATCCTGCTGGCTCCCATGATCTCGGTAGTGGACATTTTTATAGTAAATGTGAGCTTACCTACTATTCAGTCGTACTATGCCGCCAGCGATGCGAAAGTGCAGCTGGTAGTGGCCGTATATCTGATAGGTTATGCCGTCTTCCTTATTACAGGAAGCCGTATCGGGGATAAGTTTGGGAGAAAAAAGGTGCTTATCCGGGGTTTGATGGCCTTTACGGTGACCTCTGTGCTTTGCGGAATGGCAGGTTCCATCGGCGCGCTGATCGCATTCCGGTTTCTTCAGGGTGTATCCGCCGCCTTTATGGTACCGCAGACTGTCACGCTGATCCACCTGAACTTCCGGGAAGGCAATGATCGGAACAGGGCTTTTGGCTATTATGGTATCGTGCAGGGTATGGCTGCCATCCTGGGTCAATTCCTTGGCGGCTATTTTATACATGCGGACTGGATACAGGCCCCCTGGCGCCTTATCTTTCTTGTCAATCTTCCCATCGGCATAGTCGCGATGGTGCTGGCTGCCCTGTCCCTGAAAGAATCCAGTCAGAACAAGCAGCGTAAGCTGGATATTTTGGGGGTGATCCTACTGACCATTTCCCTCGTTTGTATTATCTATCCGCTGACCCAGGGCCGGGAATACGGATGGCCCTGGTGGTCCTATGCTATGCTGCTGGGAGCCGCCGCTGGACTGTATCTCTTCTTTCGTCATTTGAAAAGCACGGTGGGAACGAACCGGGAGCCGCTGATAGACCTGCATTTGTTCAGGATCAAAAGCTTTAATACAGGCGTGCTTGCCGTATTCTTTTATTTCGGATTGCATAATGCGTTCCTGCTCACCTGTGCCATCCTTCTACAGAAAGGATACCAGATAAGGCCCTATACCGCCTCTATTTTGTTTACCTCCCTGGGCTGGGCCTATATGTTCTCTTCCTGGTGGTCCATACGCAATGCGGGTAAATATGGCATCCGGATGCTGCAGGCCGGATGTGTGATCATGGCCGTATCGTTCCTGTCGCAGGTGCTGCTCTTTGGCGCGTCCGCGCCTGCTCCGCTGTCGATCGTAATCTGCTATATCGTATTTGGACTGGGCAGCGGGCTGGTATTGCCATCCCTGCTGAATGTGTCCTTACGGGACGTACCGGCAAGCCTGGCTGGCAGCAGCAGCGGCGTCTATTCTACCATACAGCAATTCTCGTCCGCAGCAGGGGTTAGCATGCTGGGAGGGCTGTTCTTTTCCATGCTGGCCCAATCAGGAGATTATCATTCAGCCTACAGGGTGAGCCTGTATTGCTTTATCGCGTATCTGGCAGTGATATTCCTGCTTTTGAACAGAATAAAGGCACGGAAAAATTGACGGTTCTTTAGTCGGGCAGGAACAGAAGCCTGCTCTTCTTACAATCCCCTTCTACCTCACCGGCGCGGTGCTAATCCGTAACTTTACAGGATGACCGATTCTTCTCTTATACAACTGGATAACCCGTTATGGAATGCGCTAAATGGCGCTCAGCAGGATTTTGCCATAGGCTCTTCTCATGTCAAACGCTATCGGCCAGGCATCCTGCCTTTTGCTGCCTATGACCATCGCAGGCCTGACAATATAACAGCGCTGGACAGCTTGCTGAAAAAGGACGAGGTCTTTTTCCTGGTAGGAGAGCTGCCACCTCTGCCTTCTTATTGGAAGCTGATCAGGGAATTACCCTGTGCGCAAATGGTCCTTGAGCTACCGCTCGCTCCCGTGCAGGACACTGCCGCTGTTTCCGCGCTGACGGCTGCCGACAGGGATACGATGTTCGAGCTGATCCGTCGTGTCCAGCCGGGATATTATGAGCCGGATACACATCAGTTGGGTGATTACTTCGGCGTCTGGCAGGATGACAGGCTGGTAGCCATTGCCGGTGAGCGCATGCGGCTGGAAGGCATGGTAGAGATCAGCGCTGTCTGTACGGATCCTGCCTATACGGGGCGGGGCTATGCACAGCAATTGATCGCACATATTTGCAGGACCAACCTGGAAAAAGGAAATATGCTTTTCCTGCATGTATTGACCGCCAACGAACGGGCCATCCGGCTGTATGAGCACCTGGGATTCCGGAAAAGAAGGGAGATCAGCTTTTGGAAGCTGATTAACACCGGCGTATAAGCCTGTCCCGCAAGGCATATAGTTTGCATAAAAGGATGGGGGGATAGGTCATGAGATATTTACTTTATGTAATAGCGGTCATTGAGGTCATTGCCTGGTTAGCCTGCTTTTATCTGGCGACGCCATCTGCATAAGGAAGATCCCTGGAAAAATATATCCGTTATTATCGATATCTTTATCGATATGCCCTCACAAATCCTCATCGTACTGATACTTACCTTCCTGATCAATTTAATCAGCACATTATCCTACTCGGTAAGGATCGTCGGTATAAGGACAGGGCGGATCGCCATATCCTTTGCGCTCTTTAATATCCTTGTCCTGGTATCGAGAACAGCCAACGGATTTCAGGCGCCCTTGCTGGCCAAGACGGTGGAGAACGATATAAAACATGGGGTCTTCGACAATGTATGGGTCTTCCGGATGGTGATATTTTCCTGTAGTCTGGCGACCCTGATAGGCGCGCTGCTTATCCCAACCTTCCAACGGGTGCTTTCCCGGGCGGTGATCAATTTCAGCATCCACAAGTCGATGGGAAAACTGCTTTTACATGGGTTCTCCAAAGCAGGCGTCCTTTATTTCAGGGATAATCTAACGGTCCCGGCCAAGGGAAATGTTTCCCGGATAGAGCTGAACAAGGACTTTCCCTGGAGGATATTTATTCTAAACACATTGGCGGCGGCTATCCTTACCATTGGCGTACTCTCGGCTGTATATGCCTCTTATATCAATCCGGACTATCGGACCACGGCGAGTAATCTGTCCGCCTTTATCAACGGATTTGCTACCATATTGATGTTCGCCTTTATCGATCCTCATTTATCCGCCATGACCGATGATGTTGCGCTTGGCATTACTTCGGAAGTGACATTCAGAAGATATATTGTATATATGACAATAGCCAGACTGCTGGGCACCTTACTATCCCAATTATTATTTCTGCCCGCAGCGACATTCCTTGCCTGGGTAGCCACTGTTTTATAAGGTGTTATACAATGCTCTTACACATATGTATAACAGTAAGTAAAAAAGAGGGGATACTTCATACTTTAATTCCTTAAACCCCGTTATAAGCGGGCAAAAAGTAAAACACATACCCTCATGAAAAAAACCATTCTTCCGATCGTCCTGGTGATTATGACTATTGGAACTGTGCAGGCTCGTTCAATTGACAGGCATTTTACGAATGAAGGCGAGCGTTCTTCGAAAAAAAGCACTACGGTAGTGCGCAACATTCTCTCCGACAAGCTGCCCGCGAGGCTTTTAACAAGCATTAAAAAGGAGTATAAGGAGTTTTGGATCACCAACCTTTACAAAGAGAATGCAAACGGTAAGATCTCTTATCATATTACCGTGGAAAATGCGGACAAGAAAGTTCAGATGTCTGCTACACGTGCCTCCGGCTGGTCCGTGGAGCGTGTGATACCCAAAGATGAAACGCTTTAACAATTTTGCCTATATGGAAAAGCCCCTGCTTTGCAGGGGTTTTGTATTTTTGGCCGGTGACAAGACTTACAGGCATATCCTCCCTGACAATAAGGTAATCTTTGCCATGTCCAAAGGGCCGATAAATTTTTGCGATCTTGCCAGCTACTTCAAAGGTATGGGCTGCCGAACACCTTGTATTTGGATGGATTCGTATCAAGGACCTATCTGCCAGAAAAAAACTGGACACAGACAGACGGCAATTTTGGCGTGATAATAGGTGTTGCCGCTCCCGAATAAATCCTGTATTTTAGGCCGCATGAAAATATCCGCCAGCATAAAAAGCAGCTTCAGCCAGCATGAGACTTCGGTACAGACCAATGAAGCCGAAAAGAAGCTGCAGATAGCTCCAAAGCCAACAGGATTTGGTTCTTCGATCAATGGAGGAGAGCTTTTGATGTTGTCCCTGGCCACCTGTTTTTGCAATGACATTTATCGTGAGGCTGCGAAAAGAAATATAGCTGTTTCGGCCATAGACGTGACTGTTACAGGCGAGTTTGGCGGCGAAGGCGATCCTGGCTACAATTTCAGCTATAAGGCAAATGTCATCTCCGAGGCGCCTGCTCCGGTGATAGAAGAGCTGATCAGGTATACCGACCAGGTAGCAGAGATACATAATACATTGAGAAAGGGGGTAAACATTACCCTGACCCCGTAAAAACGATCTGACATCGATATGAAAGATAATTTTTCTTCTCAATCCGACAAATACGCCCAGTTCAGGCCCACTTATCCGGATGCGCTTTATGCGTATTTGTTATCCATTGTTCACGCCCGGGACTGCGCCTGGGACTGCGGAACGGGTAATGGCCAGGTAGCACAGGTGCTGGCACAGTCCTTTAAAAACGTGGCCGCCACAGATATCAGCCGGCAACAGATCGAGAACGCCTTTATGCACGAACGGATCGAATATTCCGTGCAGCCGGCGGAAAATACTTCTTTCCCCGACAACAGCTTTGACTTGATCACCGTGGCGCAGGCTATTCACTGGTTTGA
>DASZWE010000155.1:0-10287 GCA_035546735.1 Puia sp. | reverse complement strand
ACTGGAGGATCGGTGTTCAATTATGGACATTCCATTACGTCTCTTTCGATACGGCGCTCGCCAAGGCGGACAGTGCGGGTGTCAAGTACCTGGAAGCTTTCCCCGGCCAGCCGCTGGGCGCGGGCATGAAAGGAAAATTCGGACCCGACATGACGCCTGAAGAAAGAGCAAAGGTCAAGCAGCTGCTGCAGTCCCATGGACTTAGCATCGTGGCCATGGGTGTCATTTCACCCGGGAGCATGCAGGAGTGGAAAAAATATTTTGACCTGGCCAAGGAGTTTGGGCTTAGCTATATCACGGCGGAGCCAAAGAAGGATCAGTGGAATGCCCTGGACAGCATGGCGGGCGCTTATGGCATCAAAGTGGCTATTCACGATCATCCCCGGCCCAATCCATACTGGCATCCTGATTCCGTGCTGGCTGCCATACAGGGTCATCCGAATATCGGCTCCTGTGCGGACGTAGGTCACTGGGCCCGTAATGGTCTCGATCCTGTAGAATGTCTGAAGAAGCTGGAAGGGCATGTCTTCGGCGTACATCTGAAAGATATCGACTCCATAGGCAATACGAAGGCAGGCGATCTGGTGGTAGGCACCGGCAAGATCAATTTCCCTGCCATCTTCAGGGAGCTGGCCCGTCAAAAGTTCACGGGCATGTTCTCTATCGAAAGAGAGAACAACTGGTACAACAATGTGCCGGATGTGATTGCAACGGTGAAGTACTTTAAGGAGCAGACGAGTAAACTTTAATCTTTTTTAGACCCCGGCCTGATGGCCGGGGTTAAATTTCAAGTATGCCACAGCATCAACAAAGACCGGACCCATACGCTACTTCAGGCGCCAATACCGCCTTTCTCTTCCCTTATGACGATCTGTTATCATTCACTGTCTCCATTTTTGAAAAGATAGGTTGTTCCGGGCCGGATGCCCGTACAGCTGCCGTCGCCTTGCTGAGCGCCGACCTCCGGGGTGTCGATTCCCATGGCGTGGCCCGTCTCATCGGATATGTACGGTTATGGGAAGCCGGCAGGGCTAATCCAACCCCCCACATAAGGATCATTCATGAAACTCCCAGCACTGCTGTGGTGGATGGCGACAGCGGGCTCGGGCTGGTAGTGGCTCCTTATGCCATGCAGGTAGCCATTGAGAAAGCCAGGAATGCAGGCACCGGCTGGGTGAGCGTGCAACATTCCAATCATTTTGGAATTGCCGGCTATCATGCGCTAAAGGCCGTGGAGCAGGATATGATCGGCATCGCCATGACCAATGCGAGCGCCCTGGTAGCGCCTACTTTTTCCATCGAACGGATGCTGGGCACCAATCCCATCTGTGTGGCTGTTCCCGCGGGAGAGGAACCGGCCTTTGTGGCCGACCTCGCCACGACCACGGCTTCCAATGGGAAGCTTGAAATATTACAACGGAAGAATGAAGAAGCGTCTTTGGGCTGGATACAGGACAAGGATGGCCAGCCGACGACGGATGCGCATGCGTTGAAGACAGGAGGGGCTTTGCTGCCGCTGGGTGGCGACCGGGATCATGGCAGCCACAAAGGATATGCTCTTGGCGCGGTGGTAGATATATTTTCTGCTATCCTCAGCGGTGCGAACTATGGCCCCTGGGTGCCTCCCTTCCCCGCCTTTATGCCCATGCCCACCGGCATGCCCGGAAAGGGTATCGGACATTTTTTTGGGGCCATGCGTATCGATGCCTTCCGTCCTGCCGGTGAATTCAAGCAGCATATGGACAATTGGATACGGCGATTCCGTTCCGCCACGCCTGCTCCTGGACAGGAAAAGGTGCTGATCCCCGGCGATCCCGAGCGGGAGATGGAGGCCGAGCGGCTTGGCAACGGCATACCCCTGCTGGCGCCGGTAGTAAATGACCTGAAAGGACTGGCCGAGAAGCTAGGTGTGGAGTTCCCGGTTTATTGACCGCTGAGCCTGCTATTGAACTCTCCCTCCGTCACGGTGTATTTTACGGTGGTATAGTCGGACTCATCTACCAGCTGACAGGAGAAGGTGCCTTTCACATGGGTTGCATCGATGGCGGTGATCGTCACTGTGGCTGTGGCTCCCGGGGTGATATTCGGATAAGAGGATGTGTAGCCTTTTCCGGACTGGCTGTTCTCTGCATAAGAGAGCAAAGCCTGTATGGCAGGGACGCCCTGGAGCATGGTAGCGCTGAAGGTCTGGCCAGCTGTGAAGGCTGTGGTAGAGTTGAGCAGGATGATCATTGCCTCTCCGTTTTGGTTGCTGGTGGCCGCTGCTCCGGAAAGTGCCAGGGTGTGGTAGCCGCCCGCCCCGGAGGTCACCCCCGACACGGTGGAATAGTTTTTTTGCGTTCCGTTGAGCTTGAACTTCATGTAATAATCGCCTCCGGTGCTGCCGGAGCCTCCACTTTTCTTACAGGCGACCAACAGAAGGGGAAGGAAGGCCGCAAGGAACAGACATTTTTTCATGGGATGAAAGTAGGGTAGGGGGGATCCCCGTCCAAGGGCTATTTATTGTCTGTGCGCGGCGATTGATTATTCGTTCAGGAGATGGCTTCTCCGTATGGAGTTCCCCGAATTTTGAAAATTTCTAAACCAACAGGGTGTATCTTTGCCATCCCAAAAAAGGGAAAGACAAATAACAACGAATGACCTCCACCTCCGGTGGAAGCCATTTGGCCATTGAAATACGAAGTATTCACCGAGGCCATTGAAAAGACATTATGGTTTCGAGGTAAAAGACAAACGCGAGCAAATGAAAGTCATGAAATTCGGAGGCACATCCGTCGGCAAGCCCGAACGCATGCGCCAGGTAAGCCAGCTGATCACCAAGGACAATGAGGCAAAGATCGTCGTATTGAGCGCGCTCAGCGGTACTACCAATGCACTTGTCGAGATAGGCAATTCCATCGCATCCGGCGAGCGCGAGGCCGCCCATCAGCAGATAGGAAAGCTGGAAGCGCATTACCAATCCTTTATAAAGGAGCTTGTCAAGGGTGAAAAGGGCCTGGCGAAGGCAAAGTCCATCGTGGCTGAACACTTCGAATTCCTCACTATCATTCTCCGCATATCCTTCAGCGAGGCATTGAGCAAGGATATATTGGCGCAGGGCGAGCTGTTGTCCACCAAGCTCTTTTCTGTATTCCTGGAAGAAAATGGCGTCGACCATGTATTGCTTCCTGCCCTGGAGTTCATGAGCATCGACAATCATGACGAGCCCCAGGTCAACAGCATCAAGACCAAGCTGGGTCACCTGTTGCAGCAACACCGGAATACCACGCTCTTTATCACCCAGGGTTATATCTGCCGCAATGCGCGTGGAGAGGTGGACAACCTGAAAAGAGGGGGCAGCGACTATAGCGCTTCCCTCATTGCCGCCGCCATCAATGCCACATCCTGTGAGATATGGACAGACATCGACGGCATGCACAACAACGATCCCCGTGTCGTCAAAAAGACCTTTCCCATCGAGCAGCTGAGCTTTGAAGAGGCGGCGGAGCTGGCTTATTTCGGAGCCAAGATCCTTCATCCCGCCTCCATCTGGCCCGCGCAGTTCTATAAGGTGCCTGTGAAGCTGCTCAATACCATGCAGCCCGAGGCAAAGGGTACGCTCATCACGGAAGAAGCCGGCTCCGTGGGTGTAAAAGCCATTGCCGCCAAGGATGGCATCATCGCCATCAATATCCGCAGCAGCCGCATGCTTTTGGCCTATGGGTTTTTGCGTAAGATCTTCGAAGTATTCGAGAAATACCGCACTCCCATCGATATGATCACGACGTCTGAAGTCGCCGTGTCCGTGACCATCGACAATTCTGCGGATCTGAAAGCCATCGTCAAGGAGCTGGAACCTTTTGGGTCTATCGAGGTGGAAGAAAATCACAGCATCGTCAGCATCGTGGGCAATGAGATATCACAGACCCAGGGTGTGCTCGCCAAACTTTTCGAGGCAATGACCCCTGTGCCCGTTCGCATGGTCAGTTACGGGGGCAGCAAGCACAATGTATCATTGCTGATACCTTCATCGTATAAGACACAGACATTGCAATTGCTGAATAAGGGCTTGTTCGGGCTGGAGTAGGCCGCCGCCTTTGGCATCGACTGGCAGGAACGATGGGATGACCGACGGAGACTGTCGGGCAGGGACGGGGGGGCGATGGCCCGGGCCGTGGAGCGGGCGGGCCATCGGGGTGAACCTATTGCTTCAGCCAGCCGTTGTCACTCAGCCAGGTCTTCAGTCTGTCGAACCAGCTGTCCGAAGTCGTCTTGTTATGCAATCCAAAGCCGTGGCCGCCATGCGGGTAGATATGCATCTCCGCCGGCACCCCATTTTGCTGTAATGCTTCGTAAAAATGCAGGCTGTTGGCCACCTTCACCGTCTTGTCGTCACCGGCATGTACCAGGAAGGTAGGGGGTGTATTGGGGGTGACCTGCCATTCGTTGGAATATTCTTTTACTTTCTCCGGGGTGAGGTCGGGGCCGATGAGGTTGTCCCGTGAGCCATGGTGGGCGATACTGTCTGCAAAGCTGATCACGGGGTAGAGGAGGATCATAAAATCCGGTCGCAGCGAAATATTATCCGGATTGTCGATCCAGGCTTTGTTAAAATGGGTGCCTGCGGTGGAGGCGAGATGTCCTCCGGCCGAAAAGCCCATGATACCTACCCGGCCAGGGTCCACACCCCATTCCTTTGCATGCTGCCGTACCAGCTGAATGGCCCGCTGGGCATCCTGTAAGGGGCCTATTGTCTTATCGATCATGGTCTCGTCGCTGGGCAGGCGATATTTTACCACGAATGCTGCGATACCTATTGCATTCAGGCTATCCGCTATTTCCACTCCTTCGTGTCCCATGGCCAGGTGAACGTATCCGCCACCGGGGCATACGACTATGGCAGCGCCGTTGGCCTTGCTCTTTTCCGGCAGGAATATCTTTAGCGTAGGATGGCTGACCAGGCTAAGGCTCCAGTGATTTTTCGGATCTGTCGTTTCCCTGTCCGGGGCGGGTTTCGAGTTGGGAATAGCCCCGTCATAGAGGGGGATCTCCTGCTGTTGTGCATGAGCCATGGTCACCAACAATAAAGCTGTCAATACAGATGTAATTTTTTTACTCACGGTCATAATTAATTTCATATAGCGTTCGTGATCTGCGATTCATATGGCGTTACCGACGGGGTTAGATGACCAGCATGGCGTCGCCATAGCTGAAAAACCGGTATTTGTCCTTGATGGCTTTCTTATAGGCCTCCATAGCAAGGTCATAACCGGCAAAAGCGCATACCATGATCAGGAGACTGGTCTTGGGCAGGTGAAAATTGGTCACCAGCGCATCGGCGATATTAAATTGATAAGGAGGATGTATAAATGTATTTGTCCAGCCTTCGGAGGGCTTTAATAATTTTTCTGCTGTAAAGGAAGATTCCACGGCGCGCATGGTGGTGGTGCCGATGGAGCAGATGCGATGACCGCCCATCCGGGCCTTGTTGACGATCTTGCAGGCGTCCTCTTCGATGCGGTAGTATTCGGCATCCATCTTGTGCTTGCTCAGGTCTTCCACTTCGATGGGCCGGAAGGTGCCCAGACCTGTGTGGAGGGTGACTTCGGCAAAGCGGACTCCCTTTATTTCCAGGCGCTTGATCAGCTCCTTGCTAAAGTGAAGACCGGCTGTGGGGGCTGCTACGGCGCCTTCATGCTTGGCATAGACTGTCTGGTAGCGTTCTTTATCTTCTTCGTCCGGCTTGCGTTTGATGTATTTGGGAAGGGGCGTCTCACCCAGCAGCTCCAATACCTGGCGGAACTCCTCGTCGTTGCCATCCCATAAGAAGCGGATGGTCCTTCCGCGGCTGGTAGTATTGTCGATGACCTCTGCCACCAGCTCGTCATTGTCCCCGAAGTAGAGCTTGTTGCCTACCCGGATCTTACGGGCGGGGTCTACGATAACGTCCCACAGGCGATTAGGCTTGTTCAGCTCGCGGAGGAGGAATACTTCTATTTTGGCGCCTGTCTTCTCCTTTCGGCCATACATGCGCGCGGGGAAGACCTTGGTATTATTGACGACGAATACGTCCTTATCATCGAAATAGTCGAGAATGTCCCTGAAATGCTTGTTTTCGATCTGGCCGGTGGCACGGTGGACAACCATCATACGGCTGTCTTCTCTTTTTTTCGCAGGGTGTTGAGCAATAAGGTTTAAAGGAAGGTCGAACTTGAACTGTGAAAGCTTCATGTGGATTCTGTTGTTTTTATTTCGCACATGATACCAGGGGGCTTGGTAATGATATTACGGAGGGATATCCGGACAAACCAGGTCTTACGGCACCCGATTTGATATCATGTTACGGCATGATTTTAAGCGGGCAAAGGTACAATAAAAAATGGGGGAATCCAAATAAAGTTTGGAGGAGCATCCCCTTTGGGGGCGCTCCCGGGAAGCGGACGGGTATTTCTACCGACAGTAAAATATTTTTCCTTATTTATCGTCTTTTAGTCCGGACGAACCAATGGTTCGTTGTCCGAAGGACCCGGACATTAGAGGTTTCCATAAAACGGGGTATATTTATAGAAGACCCGTTTTACGGACATTTTCATGAACCACCGATTAACGCTCCAGATAATGAGATCGACCCCCTTGTGTAAAGTCATCGCGACACTGCTTTTATTCCTGATTCCGGTGGCCTTTCTTACGGCTCAGCGGCGAACAGAAAAAGTCAGATCAAATGATGGTCCCCCGGACAATCAGCCTCCGGCCCGATCTGGAAAGAAATATCCCGCCCTGTTATGGGAAATTACCGGCAACGGCATGACAAAGCCCTCCTACCTCTTTGGTACGATGCATGTGAGCAGCAAGCTGGTCTTTCACCTGAGCGATTCTTTCTACCAGGATATCCGGAATTCGGAGATGGTAGCCCTGGAGCTGGACCCCCAGGTCTGGCAGGATCAGCTGTTCCGTTACCAGAAAATGCAGAATAACCTCCGATTTTACACCCAGGGGGCTCCCGGCGACTATATCAACGAACGTTCCTTTCAGCTGGGTAAATACGAGGACAATCTCAAATCGGCCCTCAGCGACGAGCCTACCATTATCAACGGGTTGCTGTACCGGACCTATCAATCCCATGCCGACTTTGAAGAGGACACCTATCTGGACCTCTATATTTACCAGACGGGCAGGAAGCTGGGAAAGCAGGCCACCGGGGTGGAAAACTATTTCCAGACGGAACAGCTTGTCATGGAGGCTGCCCAGGATATGATGAAGGACAAGAAGAAAAGACCCGATACAGATGGCGCTTCTCCGTATGAGCTGGAGCGGAAGACCCAGGAGGCCTACCGGAAGGGAGACCTCGACATGCTGGATTCCCTGGAAAAGCTTATGCAGCCTTCCGAAGCCTATATGGAAAAATTCCTCTACCGGCGTAACGAGATACAGGCGGCGTCCATTGACAGCATAATAAAGCATCATACGCTGTTTGTCGGGGTAGGGGCGGCCCATCTGCCCGGTAAAAGAGGGGTTATCGAGCTCCTTCGGAAAAAGGGGTATATTCTTCGTCCTGTCACTATGCCGGACCGTGATGCCAATCAAAAGGATGACATCGACAAGATAAGGGTGCCCGTCAGCTTTTCCAGCTTCTCCCCGGATGATGGCGATTTCTCTGTCCAGCTGCCGGGTAAGCTATACCATCGTCCCGACAGCCGCACCGACTCCTGGCAATATGCCGACATGAGCAATGGGGCTTACTATATGATCGGACGGTTGAAGACCCATAGCAGCTTTCTGGGGCAGAAGGAAGAGACGGTGCTACGGAAAATAGACAGCCTGCTGTATGACAGCATACCCGGGAAAATATTAAAAAAGACTCCCATCACCCGCAGTGGCTATAAAGGCTTTGATATCACCGGAAAGACACGCCGGGGCGATTTGCAGCGATACAATATCCTTGTGACTCCTTATGAGGTGCTCATTTTTAAAATGAGCGGGAACAACAACTATGTAGACGGGAAAGAGGCGGATCAATTCTTTAGCTCCATCGTCCTCCATCCCACCGGAGTCAATACATGGGCCGATTTTTCGCCGCCGCAGGGAGGTTTCCGGGTGAAATTGCCACGGGCTCCTGCGCAGTACAAGAACATGGCCAATATCGACGGCATTCCCCGCTGGGAATATGAATGTACGGACTCCGTCACCGGGGACGCTTTCCTTATCTGGAAAAAGGCGGTCCAGAACTATCATTTCCTGGAAGAGGATACGGCCGACCTTGCTCTTATGGAAGAAAGCTTCCGTCTGTCCGACTTTGTCGACAAGAGTCTTACCCGCCGTACCGGCCTGTACAAAGGATATCCCTGTCTGGACGCCAGCTATCAGCTAAAGGACGGTTCCTATATCCGTACAAAATTCCTCATCAAGGGGCCGCAGTATTACCTGCTGGCCAGCAGAAGCCACAGCAAGGACAAGACATTCCCGAACTTTTTCAATTCCCTGGAATTTACGCCCTACCGGTACAGCGGCTTCCAGAACTATGTAGATACTTTTGTCAATATCCGTGTGACCACTCCCGTAGTGCCGGACATCGATGCGGGCATGCGGGGGCTGCTCGAGCGGGCTTCCAGTGAAGAGTTCCTCAGCTCGCTCCCGGACTATAGTAATTACTGGCCACGGGTAAAGACAGCGCTTTTCCAGGATGATTCCACGGGAGAAGCCGTCTTTGTCTCCATGGAGACTTTCCCCAAATATTATTATCCCAAGGATTCCGCCTCTTTCTGGAAGGAAGAGACCAATGAGCGCGAGGTGCGGGACGACCTTGTCATCCGGGACAAGCAGACGTTGCGCTTCGACCAGCCCAACTGTACGGTGTATAAATATCTATATGTCGATACCAACACTTCCCGGTGTATCACCAGCTGGATCTTTTTGAAGGACAACCGTCTCTTCCGGGTAACTTCCCTGGGCGACACGCTGGAAGGGCCTTCCTCCTTTGTAGAAAGGTTCTACAGCAGCCTCCGGCCGCTGGACAAGAAACTGGGGCCTTCCGTCTATGCCAGCAAGCTGGATACATTCTTTGCCGACCTTTACAGCAAGGATTCTGTCACGTGCCGCCGGGCAAAGGAGGCCATTCCGAACGTTTATTTCGGTGCGGGAGGACTGCCTTTGCTGTTAAAGGCTATCCGGACACTGCCGTATAACGGACAGGATTATTTCGAGACCAAGACCAAGCTGATCAACGAACTGGGATATATCGACGATTCCGCCTCCATCCGTCAGGTGGTGGATGGGCTGAAGGATATATATGAACGTGCGGGCGATACGAGCACTTTCCAGAATGCCGTTTTCAAGGCCCTGTCCCGTCACAAGACCCTTCCTGCCTATGAGCTGCTTCGGACATTGCTGATCCAGGACCCGCCCATATTCGACAATGGCTCGGACTATAACTTTATGTTCCAGAACATGCGGGATTCCCTGGCCCTGGCCAAAACCCTCTTCCCGGACCTGTTACAGATGGCCACCGTGGATGATTATAAATCCAATGTCCAGTCTCTTTTGGCCTCCCTGGTGGACAGTGGCTATCTCCGAAGCACGGATTACGAATCTTATTTCAGTCAATTGTATTTCGATGCCAGGCTGCAATGGAAGAAGCAGGAAGGCCGTGATGAAAAGCGGCTGCAGAAAAAAGAGGATGACAATTCGGATGAATCCTCTTACTCCTTCAGAGGGGAAGACGAGACGGATGACCAGCTGACCGACTACGCCGTACTGTTAGCGCCTTTCTATGACAGGAATGCTACCGTGCCAAGGTTCTTCAATAAGCTGCTCCAAAGCCCGGACCCGTCCCTGCGTCTGACCACGGCTGTGCTGCTGCTGCGCAATAACAAGCCCGTCGCCGACTCCATCTTCCAGGCCCTGGCTGCCAGCGACCAGCATAGAAGCGCTTTATTAAAAGAGCTGGAGGACATCCATAAGGCCGACCGGTTCCCCCGTAATTTCCATAACCAGATGGATGTGGCCCGCAGCCTGCTGGTCAGCGGAAAGAATGACAACGAATTTTTCGCCATACAGTATGTAGATAAAAAGATCGTACAGTTCCGTCAAAAGAAAGGCTATATCTATTTCTTCCGGTACAAGGTCAACAAGGATGACGAATGGCAGATGGGTCTCAGCGGTCTGCAGCCCCTCAACCAGAAAGAGGTCAGCACGGATGATGACTTTGTGCGCCTGACGGGGAAGAAGATACGGCCGGGTACGCCTGTGCGGGACCAGTTTGAAAAGCAGCTGAAACGGTTCCTTTTTTCCAAACGTAAAAGCGTCAATGTA
>DASZWE010000154.1:0-8195 GCA_035546735.1 Puia sp. | reverse complement strand
TAAGGCGCTTGCAGAGCTTTTACCTTCGACAATTCTTGAGTCCCAGCCTGTACAATATCTTGTAAGTGTAACCGGACTGGAGAGCAGTCTTTATACAACAGAAGATGGGAAAATTGAATTTTCTCCATTGTTGGCCCAATTGAATTTTGAACGAGAGTTAATCTTCCATCAACCTTATATCGTTGTGTTATGGGTTAGTGAAAGTTTTGACCGGGAACTTCAGCGAAGGGCTCCTGATTTGATGCAGTGGATGTCTAAACGATTTGTTTTTGAGGAACGGGGTTCTGACGGAATGGAAGTGGCCGAGGCTGAAATTCAATATGGCACAGTGCAAAAGAAAGGCCGAATTTCCGAGAGATTGGAGAGGATTAGGCAATTGCAGGAAGCCTGGGAAAAGTTATATCATGATAATAGGGACCAGGTTCGGGTAGTTAAAGATAAGATCGAGCTTCTGTTGCTACTCGGTAAAGAATATGCTGCCGCTTTTGAATATGACCAGGCAGAGACTGCATTTAAGAAGGCTATTGCACTTAATTCTAAAATAAAAGCTGGCAAGGAAGCGATATTATTTTACGAGCTGGGTGTTGTTTATTGGCGATTCAATAGATACGATCTTGCATCGGAGACTCTTGAACATGCTTTGACGATTGTACAGAAGGATCGGGATACTGAACTTATGGGGGATGTTTATCATGCGTTGGGCTTGGTTTATCAGGGAAAGATGCAATGGAAAAAAGCGTTGCTGATTTTTCGACGGGCGCTGGACTGGAATATGGAAGCTGGATATGAAGACCGGATTGGAAATACTTTTCATCAGATTGGGCGCGTTTATGAGGAGCAGGGAAAATGGACAGAGGCATTGGCAAATTATAACTGGGCCCTGGATTGGAATAGAAGGACTGGAAATGAATATGGAATAGGAAGTACATACCACCAGATAGGAATGGTTTATCAAAAACAAGAGAAATGGGATGAAGCGTTAGCAAATTATAACCGGGCCTTAGATTGGAAGGTCGAGGCTGGCGATGAGTATGGGGTAGGAAGTACCTATCATCAGATTGGAAGGATTTATGAAAAGCAAAAGAAATGGGATGAAGCGTTGACAAACTATAACCGAGCCCTGGATTGGAATACAAAGACAGGTAACGAGTATGAGATGGGAAGTACCTATCATCAGATAGGTTGGATCAATCATCTGCAAAAAAAATGGGCAGAGGCGTTGGAAAATTATAATCGGGCCTTAGACTGGAAGATCAAGACCGGCAATGAATATGGGGTAGGAAGTACCTATCACCTTATAGGACAAGCCTATCAAGACCAAGGTATGCTATCAAAAGCCATGGAGTGGTTTGCCAAGGCGGTAGAGAATCAAATGAAATTCGATCATCCTAATTTAAAATATTCCCAAGAATCCCTTACTCGTATCCAAAAAGAGATAGCCGATCGATCGGCAACTTCATGAAATTCGACAATCAACTTCGCATCGCAGGTACTATCATCGACGCCTATCAGGGTGAGACGCCGCTGCACGTCTGGCTGAAGGACTTTTTTCGTCAGCATAAGCAAATGGGTTCCCGTGACCGGAAGACCGTGGCGGGGCTTGTTTATGGCTATTACCGGCTGGGGCATTCCGCAAGAGAGAGGGCTGTACGGGACCGTATTCTGCTCGGGCTGTTCCTGACAAATGACCGGCCGGGGGAGTTCCTGGAATATTTCCGACCGGAATGGAATAAACAGGCGGACCGGCCGCTGGAGGAAAAGGTCACGCGGGTCGATGGGTTTGATCCTACCGATATATTCCCGTGGAAGAATGAGCTGTCGGAAGGCGTCGATCACTATTCTTTTTGTCTTTCCTTTCTTCGTCAGCCCGATCTTTTCCTTCGTATACGTCCGGGATATCAGCAGCAGGTGCTGGAGCGGGCGGGGCATGGTTTTATCCCGCCATCGACGTTGCGACTGCCCAATGGCACCAAAGTGGAGGAGCTGTTCACGCCGGATAGGGAGGTGGTGATACAGGATTATAATAGCCAGCGCATAAGAGAATTTATACCACCGACGAAAAAGTTTTGGGATACCTGCGCGGCCAGCGGCGGTAAGGCGATACTTGTTCACGATCTATATCCCGGCGTGGATATAACTGTATCGGACATCCGCGAATCTATCCTGCGCAATCTGCAGCACCGCTTTCATCAGGCGGGCATAAAAGATTATCATTCCTTTGTGGCGGATCTTTCCAAGCCGGACCCCTGGATGCCGGCCGAGCGAATGGATCTCGTCCTTACGGATGTGCCCTGTACGGGCAGCGGCACCTGGAGCCGTACGCCGGAAGAGCTGTATTTCTTCCATCCCAAAAAAATATCCGACTACCAGGCCACTCAAAAAAGCATTCTCTCCAATGTCATTTCCAGCCTGACGCCGGGGGCCTGTCTCGTCTACTGCACATGCTCTGTATTTAAAAAGGAAAATGAGGATATGACCGCCTTTATCCGGGCTCATGAGTTTGGTTTGCGGCAGGAGAGGGGGGAAGTGTTGAAGGGATATGATCAAAAGGCGGACACGATGTATGCGGCGAGACTAATTGTGGTCCAATAATGTCATGGTGATCTCGAAACCGATCTTGTAGGCGCTTTGTCCATTGAGGGTCCGTGGCTGAAGCTCCCAAAGAGCCGTATGTCTGTAGACCAGCCCGATATGTTTGGCGTAGGTCTCGGACCAGTAGGTCTTTGAGGCGAACAGGGTGTCGGTGATGATTGGCAGATGGACCGAATCGTCAGCCTGTAACACGGTCAGGGTGCTGTCAAAGGTATTACTTCCCGCCGTAAATGGTTGATCTACATTGAGATAAGTATAGGTCCATTGGTTGAGATAGGTATTCGTCGATGCACTGAAATCGAAGTAGCTCTTATAGGGATCATCGGGAAGATAGCTATTGCCATTCCAGGTAAAGGAATTCTGCATGGGATAGGCCAGCTTGATAAAGCGCAGGTTGTTCTCCTGCTCTTCTATAGACTGGGTAAAGGCGGTGACCGTCTTGGTCTCGGAGGCTGTCCAGACCGTAGGGCCCGCGGCCGGGCTGAGATACCGGACCACAACCCAGGAGGTATGCCCCGTATTGTCCACAAAGGAATCCTCGACTGAATCTTTGGCCAGATACCGGGTCAGGGTGTCCAACTGCCCATAATAATAGAAACTCAGGGAATCCAATTGATAAATGGCGTATTTACCTACTTCCAGGGGGAGATAATAATTGGTCAATGGATTGTCGGGATAACTATATAGCGTTCTTTTACAGCCGATTGCGGTAAGCAGGGTTATAAGGGCAGCAGCACCGGTGAGCCGAAGATGTTTCATCATACGCTATTAGTCGATAATCTTTGTCTGTCCTGTTGGACAACGGACCTTTTGTTCCTTTAGGACTAACGCGTTGAATCCTATTTTATTGCCGGGGACGGTGAGGGCTGTTGCCAGGCCGCGGCGGGTCATAGGCCGCTGCGCTGTATGATACCTCCGCCGATGACCTCATCTCCTTCATAAAATACCGCGCTCTGGCCGGGTGCGATGCCCTTTGCCTTATCATAAAACCGGATATTCAATTTATTTTCGTCGGGGTAAAGATTGCTCAGCGTGCCCTTGTCCTTATAACGGATCTTCGTGACAGCTTCCATGCCCGGAGTGATGGACTCGTACTTCAGCAGGTTCAGCTTGCCTACTACCATTTCCTGCTCGTCGAGATCGGTTTCATCGCCCAGCACCACGGTATTGGTCTCGGGGCGGATGGCCGTTACGTACACAGGCTTGCCAAATGTTATGTCCAGCCCTTTACGCTGTCCCACCGTATAAAAGGGGTATCCTTTATGCTGCCCCAGTATTTTTCCGTGTTTGTCCACGAAGTTGCCACCTGCTACTTTTTCTTCCAGGCCTTCCACCCTGCGCTTGAGAAATCCCCGGTAATCATTGTCCGGCACAAAACATATCTCATAGCTTTCGCTCTTGGTCGCCAGCTCCGGATAGCCATAGCTGTGCGCCATCTGTCGTATCTCCGTCTTGCGGTAAGGTCCTAACGGCAGAAGCGTCCTGCTCAGGAGGTCCTGCTGAAGGCCCCACAGCACATAGCTCTGGTCCTTTGTCTCATCCAGTCCTTTGGCAATGGTATAACGTCCATTGTCAAGACGACGGATATTGCCATAATGCCCTGTAGCAATAAACTCGCAGTCCATCGCATCCGCCCGCCGCAGTAAAGCCCGCCATTTGATATGGGTATTGCAAAGCACACAGGGATTAGGCGTTCTGCCCGCCATATATTCTTCTACAAAGTTATCGATGACAAAATCCCCAAACTCTTCACGGATATCCAGCACAAAGTGCGGGAACCCATGCTGCACGGCCGCCATCCGCGCATCATTGAAACTATCCAGGTTGCAACAGCCCGTCTCTTTCTTGGAAGCGCCCGCGCTGGCATAATCCCATGTTTTCATCGTGATGCCTACCACTTCATATCCCTGGTCGTGCAGCATGAGAGCCGTAACGGTACTGTCAATACCGCCACTCATCGCTACCAGGACTTTTCCTTTACGGCTCATAAGAAAATAAATTAGGACCGCAAATTTACGAAAAAGCCCTGAGCTGTAGATCCTAAACTTTGTGCGCCTATAGCTCGTTGCTGTGCTGTACTTCCATCTGCCCATCCTGCACCAGCAAATCCTTCCAGTTCTGTCCGTCGGCTATGTGTACCACATACACGACTGATTGATTCTGAGACACTTCCTTTACCCACCCAATGGAATAGTCATAATAGGTGCTCTTTACCAGCTCCCGCACTTCCTTTGGCAAGTCCTGTTCATTGTACTCCTTTATGCTGTACAGCCAATTGCCTTTGGCATCAAATACGGCCTTATACCGGGTAGTACCTTCCGAAAATTCGGCAAGGAAGCCTGCCGCCAGCTTGTACCAGCTTTCGTTCTTTCCGTCTCCGTATTTTTTCCAGAATTGCCGTTCAGCCTTTATTGCCGCGCGATCTGCTTTCAGCGTTTGCGTACTGACCAATAACTCATTACTTATCTGCGCATGGGAGACAAAATAAAAGCAAGTGATCACCAGGATTGAAATAATCTTCTTCTTCATAATTAGACATTTAAGAATGTAAAACTAAATCGCACCATCCGGTAATAACAGCTAAAATCAGCCATCGGCGGCGAATGACTGCCATCTGGTATAGTTGAGTGAGCAATCGGAAATGCTACAACCTGGAAGGCTGCAATTTTTTCAGCAGGCTGTCTTTGCGGCTGCGTGAGACATTGATGGAAGCGTTGTCCGACATGACAAGATAGCCTCCTTCGCCTTTTACATATTTGCTGATCTCATTGAGATTGACAAGACTGGAATGATGTACGCGAAGGAAGGAATGATCTTCCAGCAATTCTTCGATCTCCTTCAATGTACGGGAAGCTACGACCTTCTGGTGGTCCTTTAATGTGAGGGCGGTATAGTTGCTGTCGGAAGTGCAATAGAGTATGCTGTCTACCGTCACCATTTGCAGGCCTTCCATCGTGGGAATGGCTATTTTATGAAACTGATGTGCAGGGTTTTGCAATTTTTGAAAGAGCATGTCTATCTGCAGGGGAAAGAGAAGACGCTGCTCCGCCTTTTTTACGGACCGTTGGAGCTCTTCCCTGTCGATGGGTTTCAATAAGTAGTCCAGGGCGCTGAAACGAATGGCCTTTATGGCATATTGATCGTAGCTGGTAGTAAATATCAGCTGCAGCGGCAGGTCCTTTATCTTTTCCAACAGCTCAAAGCCATTCATACGCGGCATTTCGATATCGAGGAACAGCAGCTGCGGGCGTTCCTGCTGGATAGCCGTCAGGGCATCCGCCCCCGAATGATAGCTGCCAGCCACCGTTACCTGCGGGCAATACCGCTGGAGCAGGATGGACAGCGCTTCGCAGCAATAAGGTTCGTCATCGACAATCATAGCCTTGATCATATGCGTGCTTTTCGTGGGTGTTGTTAAACAGGGGCGCCTGCCGTGATCCTTATTTTCAGGATCACTCGTGTACCAGCGGGCTGCCCGTCCTCATCATACAGGTCCTCAATATCGAAATAGTGACCGGGTGAACCATTGTCCGTCAATAAGGTCAGTCTTTCGGCTGTGATCTGCAGTCCCATCGACTTATGTTTCTGTGCCGACTTGCTTTTTAATATTCCTGCCCGCCGGCGCCCTACGCCATTGTCCCGGATGATACAGGTCAACATATCGTTGTCCGCGCGGAGCTCGATGGTCAGGAGTCCTCTCTCTGTCTTGTGCATCAAGCCATGCCAGACGGCATTCTCCACAAAGGGTTGCAGGAGGAGGGGAGGAATGCAGATGTCACCTATGTCCAGCTCGTCATCCTGTACGACGATGTAGTCGAATGCATCCTTGAATCGCAGTTTTTCCATATCCAGGTATATTTGCAATACTTCCAGCTCTTCGGCCAGGGTAATGACGGAATGCCTGGAATGATTCATGATCATTCGCATGAGCCGGGAGAATTTTGTCAGGTAGTCGGAGGCGGCTTCTGTCTCATGCCCCAGAATGAACCGATTGATCGCATTCAGGCAGTTGAATATAAAATGAGGGTTCATCTGGCTGCGGAGGGCCTGTATCTCCAGCTCTTTGGCGCGCTGCTGGAGGGCGGCCTTTGCTTTTTCACCTTCCAGGCGGTGTATTTCCAGCTCGTTCTCGGCGCGTTGGCGCAAATGCGCTTCATTCTTTCTTTTCAGAAGAATATAACGTGAAAAGATAAAGCCGATGAGCAACAGCGCTATGATGCCGCCGATGAGCATCTTTTTCGTGGCAAGGGTTTCCCGGAGACAGACTTCCTGCAATTGTTTTTCCTTGCTCAGGAGGGCGATCTGCTGTTCGAAGGCATAGGAGGCGAACTTGCCTTTTAGCTGCTCATTGTTCACGCTGTCCTTCATGATGTTGTAGCGTCGATAGTATGCATAGGCGCTGTCCGTCCTGCCTTTCCTGTCGTAGATGGAATATAATATCTGGCAATTGTCCCGGATGAACTGGCGGGCCTTGAACTGTTCTGCGATGGCGAGGCTTTCGTTGGCATACCGGAATGCGTCCTTGTCTTTTCCCAGTTTTTCACTGGCCAGGGAAAGGTCTTTCAAAACACGCATGATCTGGTTCCGATCGTTGAGCTGGCGCTGGTAGACGAGACTTTTTTCAAAGTAGTCAAGCGCCTGCCGATCGTTGCCCTGCAGCAGGAAATATTCGCCTTTGCTGACAAGCCAGGTCCTTTTTAGGGCGGGTGTCAAGGCGCTGGAGTCGAAAGTATTGTAGTAATACAAGGCCGAGTCGAACTGGTGCTGATGGCTCAGCAGCTCGGCATAGGTCATGATCCGCCAGGCGTAAAAAGACTGTGGCTGGTTCAGGTGGAACCCGGCGAAAAAATATTTTTTGGCGGTGTCGTAGTCATCTATCTGCATGAAGAGCTCCGCCAGCTCGAAATATTCGCTGGCAATATGTTCAGGGAGACGGGCATCCTCGGCCATTTGTATACAGCGGCGATATATTTCGAAGGCCTTTTCATAATCACCGCCTTCCCGGTAGGCGCAGCCAATGAGAGAAAGGTTCTTGATGACGCCGGTGATATCGCCTTGCCTTTGTGCATAATCCTGCCCCCGTTGCAAATAGTGGATGGCTTCTTCAAACCGGCTCTGGGCGAAGATGGCGAATCCCGTGGCATAATATGCCAAAGAAATATGATCTTTATCCGGAGTACGGTCAAACCAGCTCAGGGCTTCCCGTCCCATGTATTCACTGCGGATGAAATCGTTGGTGAAGTTGAGGGTATACAGGGATTTGCAGGCAGTGGCTATGGCGATGCCATGGATATCATTTGCCTGCCGGGCTTCTTCCAGGGCCCGGTCCGCGTACCAGCCGGAGGAATCCATCCAGCGGCCGGCGCAGTATTCATAATGCTCTACCAGGCTGTCAATCCTGTGTTTGACCTGGGACATTTCCGGCTGTGCCTGGGTGGCGAGGCGGCAAGCGAGGAAAAATATGATGAGCAGTGGCTTTCGCACCTTTAAAGTTAGGGAAAGGTTGGCGGATATAGGAACCGTCTGTCCCTGGAATTGAGCCGTTGACGGGGTACAGGAGCGGATTGATGGTTTGGGTGAGCAATTGGCAAGGGGGATGAGTG
>DASZWE010000153.1:0-6058 GCA_035546735.1 Puia sp. | reverse complement strand
GGGATTTTACGTTGGCGACGGTACGGACATGGTTGTCGGTGGCTGTCTCCACCAGTATGGCAACTCCATGAGGACCATAGCCTTCATAGAGGATCTCTTCGTAATTCTCCATTTCCTTGCCCTGGGCGCGTTTGATGGCGGCCTCCACCCTGTCCTTTGGCATGTTGACGCTTTTGGCGTTCTGGAAGCAGCGACGGAGGGCGGGGTTGGTGGCAGGATCGGGACCGCCGGCCTTTACGGCGATAGCTATTTCCTTGCCAATACGGGTAAATTGTTTGGCCATCCGGTCCCAACGGGCGAACATGGCATGTTTACGTACTTCAAAAATGCGACCCATAGTAAGATGAAATTTGTGCGGGTGCGAAGTTACAAAAAAGGCCCATCTGACGATGGACCTTTCTTAATTAATGTCTGGCCTTGGGCCGGCGAACCTATTGCAGCTTGCTGTGTGTTTTGCTATAGCCAAAATAAATGACGAGTCCGATAAGCATCCATACCAGCGCGGTTATCTGGGTTTTGGAATCCAGGCCGATGATCATGGCCGCACAAACGATGACCCCCAGTATCGGCACGAGGGGAACCAGTGGCGTTTTGAAAGGACGGGGACGGCTGGGGTCCGCCTTGCGGAGGATGATCACCCCGATGCAAACCAGGATAAAGGCAAACAGGGTGCCGATGCTGGTCAGGTTGCCCGCCACACTTTCCGGGATAAAGCCGGCAAACAGCCCTACAAAGACAAACAAGATGGCATTCGACTTATAGGGCGTACGCCATTTGGGGTGCAGCTCGCAGAATACTTTTGGCAGCAATCCATCGGAGGCCATGGTGTAGAAAACGCGGCTCTGGCCCAGCAACATCACCAGGATCACGGACGAGAACCCGCCGAGGATAGCGATGGTAACCAGGGTCGACAACCAGCCGAATCCATGCATATAGGTCTCAATGGCATAAGCGACAGAGGCTTCTTTACCTGACTTCATGAAGTCCGTATAAGGGGCGACGCCGGTGAGCACCCAGGAGAACAATACATATAATATGGTACAGATCAGGAGCGATCCCAGGATGCCGCGGGGCATGTCTCTGGCCGGGTTCTTGGCTTCCTGTGCTGCAGTGGATACCGCGTCAAAGCCAATAAAGGCAAAGAATACGACGCCTGCTCCTGAAAGAATGCCTCCCCATCCATGCCGGAAGAAGTCGGTATAGCTATAGAATGTGCCATCCCGCAGCTGTGCAGGAGGAGCATCGGCCGGGATCACGTAGGGCGTGTGGTTGGCGGGATTGATAAAATGCCAGCCCACAGCAATGAATACCAATACGATGGATACTTTTATAAATACGATGATCGAGTTGACGGTCGCGGATTCCTCGGTGCCTTTCATCAGCAGCAGGGAAAGTAGCAGCAGGATGAAAAGGGCGGGAATATTGATGATGCCGTGGTGCATCACGCCGGAGGCGTCCAGCACTCTTTCAAAAGGGGAATGGCACCATTCGAATGGTATGGCTCCTCCCAATAGCTTATTCAGGTATTCGCTCCAGGAGATGGAAACCGTGGCGGCGCCCAGGGCGTATTCCAGGACGAGCGCCCAGCCAATGATCCAGGCGGTGAGCTCACCCATGGTAGTATAAGCATACGTATAAGCGCTGCCTGCGATGGGGATCATGGAAGCGAATTCGGCATAACAGAGACCGGCAAAGCAGCAGCCGATAGCGGCCACCAGAAAGGAGATGGTTACGGCTGAACCGGCATGTTCCCCGGCCGCGGCGGCTGTCCTTACGAACAATCCCGCACCGATGATGGCGCCGATGCCCAGGGCGATCAGGCTCCAGGCTCCCAGCGTGCGCTTGAGGCCCTTCTCCGAATCCGCGGCCTGCGCCATGAGTGAGTCCAGGGATTTCTTCCGAGATAAACTCATAAATAGTTTTGTTTGATGGTAATTTTTAAATAAGATGACATGTGATGACTAGGGTCGAAAATAAACAAATATTTAATATTCAACCTTCAATTCTGTATTACCGGGGGGATTTTTGGGATTAAAGTTTTGCCAAGTCAGGATTTTTCAATTCATTGCATGATAAACAGGAGCGATATATGCGAAAGATCAGCCTTACAAGCTGGATCATGATTGCGATGCTGACGGGCGTGATCGTGGGTTTATGGGTTCATTATTATGGGTCTGCGGGGCAGATCGACAGTTTTTCCAGTGGTATCTCGGTATTGACGGATATATTCCTGCGCCTGATCAAGATGATCATTGCCCCGCTGGTGTTTTCCACCCTGGTGGTGGGGATTGCGAAGCTGGGGGATGTGAAGGCGGTGGGGCGTATAGGGGGCAAGACGCTGCTGTGGTTCATGGGGGCATCGCTCCTGTCCCTGATGCTGGGGCTGGTGATCATGCATGCTTCGCAGCTGGGGAGCGATCTGGGTCTTCCGCTGCCGGCCTCTAATACATCGCCGGGGCTGGATCAGGCTTCCCTGAGCTTTAAAGGATTTATCACGCACGTCTTCCCCAGCAGCATATTCCAGGCTATGGCAGAGAATCAGATATTGCAGATAGTGGTATTTGCGGTGTTCTTTGGTATTGCCACGGCATCTATCGGCGAGCAGGGGAAGATCGTCATCAAGGCGTTGGATGCGGTAGCCCAAGTTATCTTGCGGGTGACCGGGTATGTGATGTATTTTGCGCCGGTGGCTGCCATGGCGGCGATCGCCTCGGTGCTGGCGGTGAAGGGACCGGAGCTGCTGCTGACATATGGGAAGTTTATCGTCAGCTTCTACCTGAGCATATTGGGTCTTTGGCTGATCCTGC
The DNA here is from genome assembly GCA_035546735.1 of Puia sp. Lineage (GTDB taxonomy): Bacteria > Bacteroidota > Bacteroidia > Chitinophagales > Chitinophagaceae > Puia. Next base: position 3,251 of record DASZWE010000153.1, on the reverse strand, counting down.
TGCTGATATCCTCCATCTTTATCGGCAGAAGAGTGATCGACCTGGCGCTGGCGGTAAAGGATATGATCCTGCTGGCTTTTAGCACGGCCAGTTCGGAAGCTGCCTTCCCCCGGCTGACGCAGGAGCTGGAAAATTTTGGGTGTCCTTCGAAGATCGTCAGCTTCGTGTTGCCGTTGGGCTATTCGTTCAACCTGGACGGGAGCATGTTGTATATGACGTTTGCTTCGCTGTTTATCGCGCAGGCGTATGGGGTGCCGCTGACACTGGGGCAGGAGATCTCGATGTTGCTGGTGCTGATGCTGACGAGCAAGGGAATTGCGGGCGTACCCCGGGCGGCGCTGGTAGTGGTAGCGGGGACGCTGACGCTGTACAATATTCCGCAGCAGGGAATGTTATTGTTGCTGGCGATAGACCAGATCATGGATATGGCGCGGAGCGCTACCAACGTGCTGGGGAACAGCATTGCGGCAGTGGTGGTGAGCAAGTGGGAGGGAGAGCTTGCGGAAACCGCTGTGAATACGTACAAATAGAAACCTATTAAATAGCACCTTTTTTACTTTATTTTATGATCGAGCTTTTAGCATTCACCTGGCACGACCTCCTTAATCCTGAGTTTTACATCAACAACGGCGGTTTATGGGTCCTCTTATTTATCGTATTTGCGGAAACGGGGTTGATGGTAGGGTTTTTCCTGCCGGGGGATAGCCTGCTGTTTGTGGCGGGTATATATAGTCAAAACCTGATCGACAAGCTGATCACCGGAGGGACGGGAAGCGACTTCCTCGACCTCGTGATCCTGTTGGTGCTGGTGTCGGTGTGCGGCATACTGGGGAACGCGGTGGGGTATTGGTTCGGGAAGAAGAGCGGCCCTTTCCTTTTCCACCGGAAAGATAGTTTCCTTTTCAAACAGCGATACCTGTACCAGGCGAAGGAGTTCTATGACAAGCATGGGGGACAGGCCATCGTATTCGCCAGATTCCTGCCCATCGTGCGGACCTTTGCACCCATCATCGGGGGTATCGTCAGCATGGACAGGAAGAAGTTCATGTACTATAATATCATCGGATGCGTAGCCTGGGTGTTCCTGATGCTTTTTGCCGGTCATTATTTATGGAAGTTCATCCTGGTCAAATATAATTTCGACCTGAAGCAACATCTGGAAGTGATCGTTATAGGCATTGTGGTGATCACGACCTTCCCGGTGTTGTACAAGATTTTTTTCGGGAGGAAAAAAACTGCAGCGAAATAATAATATGGAACAAAAAAAACAGTCTCTTTTCAATCTGGCGGTGATCGTTGGGGCGTTGGGCTATTTTGTCGATATCTATGATCTTCTGCTTTTCAGCATTATTCGCATACCTTCCTTGAGATCCATCGGGCTGAGCCCGGATGATGTTGCCAGAAGAGGCGCGGACATCATCAGTACGCAAATGATCGGGCTGCTGATTGGCGGGATCCTCTGGGGTGTGCTGGGTGATAAGCTGGGGCGTCTGCGGGTACTGTTTGCCTCCATCATATTATATTCTTTGGGTAGCATCGCCAATGGTTTGGTGCATACGGCCGGACAGTATGAATGGGTGCGATTTATCACGGGGATCGGCCTGGCGGGTGAGCTGGGGGCGGGTATCACTTTAGTTAGTGAGCTCATGTCGAAGGAGCGCCGGGGGCTTGGCACTTCGCTGGTGGCGGGTATAGGGTTGAGCGGCGCCGTATTCGCCTATTTTATCAAGGCGTGGCTGGTACAACCTAATGGCGAAGGCTGGAGGACCTGCTATTTCATCGGTGGCGGTCTTGGATTCGTGCTGTTGTTGCTGCGTGTGGGGGTCCTGGAATCAGGCATGTACAAGAATATGGCGCATGCGTCGGTGAGCAAGGGTAATATCTTTATGCTCTTTACAAATGGGCGGAGATTGAAAAAATATCTCACCTCCATATTGATCGCCTTGCCGAACTGGTATGTCATCGGCGTTCTGATTACGTTTGGAGACAAATTTGCCAAGGAGATGAATGTTAAAGGGCCGGTGGATCCGGGGTTGGGGATCATGGTGTCGTATGCGGCCATTTCAATAGGCGATGTCGCTATCGGATTTATCAGCCAATGGTTCGGGAGTCGTAAAAAATCGCTCTGGCTTTTTCATATCATTACCGTCGTGGCGGTGATCTGGTATTTCAATCTGCAGGGAGCGACTACTGGCACTTTCTACTGGGTCTGTGTTTTTCTGGGGTTGGGGACAGGGTTCTGGGCCATGTTCGTCACGATGGCGGCGGAGCAGTTTGGCACCAATATCCGGGCGACGGTAGCTACTACGGTGCCCAATATGGCGAGGGGGTCGTTGTCGCTGGTGGTGCTGCCCCTGTTCCATCTGCTGCAGCCTTCGTCAGGAGCGTTCTATAAAGCGGGCTGGATTACGGGCCTTATTGTATTTGCCATCGCATTTGTCGCGCTGGCGTTGACGGAAGAGACGTTTGGAAAAGATCTGAATTACATCGAGGCATAGATGAAGTTCCTTATTATACGCTTCAGTTCCATCGGGGACATTGTCCTCACTACTCCTGTCGTCCGGTGTCTGAAAAAGCAGGTGGTTACGGCAGAGGTACATTATCTCACGAAGGCTTCCTTCCGGCCTGTGCTGGAAGCCAATCCCTATATCGATAAGCTACACCTGTTGGAGAATGACCTGGAGGGTTTGATGGAGCAATTGCGTCGTGAAGATTTCGATTATGTGATCGACCTCCACCATAATGTCCGGACGCTGAAAGTAAAGAAAGCGCTGGGGAAGCAGGCTTTTTCCTTTAACAAGCTGAATGTGGAGAAGTGGCTGTATACGGCCTTCAAGTGGAACAGGATGCCGGAGGAGCACATTGTGGACCGATATCTTGCTACGTTGCGCTCCTTCGGGGTGCGGAGTGATGGGGCGGGGCTGGATTATTTTATTCCCGGGAAGGACGAGCTGAAGCCGCAGGATATTCCCATGTCGCACCAGGCGGGCTATATAGGGGTAGTGATCGGCGCGGCGCTGGCGACCAAGAAGCTGCCATTCCATAAACTGAAAGAATTGTGCACGTTGATCGGGCATCCATTGATCCTGCTGGGTGGGCCGGAAGATGCGGCGGAGGGTGAGCGGCTGGCGGCTATCGATCCTGTCCGGATCTACAATGCCTGCGGAAAGTTCAATCTGAACGAGTCGGCAGGGCTGGTGAAGCAGGCCAAACTAATTGTAACACACGATACGGGGCTGATGCATATTGCG
>DASZWE010000152.1:0-3160 GCA_035546735.1 Puia sp. | reverse complement strand
GAAATCGCCCGTCAGCTGCAGGGTGAAGTTCTTTGGCAGCTTAAATGTATTGTTGATCTTACCGAACCAGCTCCAGGTTTGTCCCACCGTGGGTATCGCGAATGCGCCCGTATCGATGGTATTGATCTTCGAGGTGAAGATATTGATGCTGCTGGTTATATCCCACCAGTTGGTGATGCTGTTGCGTCCGATGAGCTCCAGGCCCCCTACAAAGCTGGACTTGGCGTTGATAAAGGTATTTACGATCACCGTCGAATCGTTCAGGGGATTCTTGTCCGTGAACTGATAGCGGGTGAGCAGGTCCGTTGTATGTTTATAATAAACAGACGCCATGAAAGTATTGTTACCTGAGTAGCTCTTCGAATAGGCCAGCTCGAAAGAATTAGTGAACTGAGGCTTCAGGTTCGGATTGCCGCGGCTGAGGTTCAGCGAGTCGGAATAGTCCGTGAAGGGGAATAGCTGGAAGAAATTAGGCCGGTCGATCCGGCGGGTATAGTTCAGCGAAAGGTCCTGGTTACCGCCCAGCTTTTGGGTAAGGAATACGCTGGGAAACAGGCTGATGGGGAACTTATTGCTGAAATTGCCGATCGTGTCCACAGGTCCGCCGCTCTGTCCTTTGACGGCATAGGTCTGGGTGCCGTTATAGTCCGAGCTTTCACCCCGCAATCCCAACTGGTAGGAGAAGTCCTTGATGGCATTGCTATAGGTGACATAGCCTGCGAACACCCGATCGCGGAATTTGTAATGGGAAGAGAGGAGGGCGAGGTTGTGATAGTTGCCGTCCCCACCCAGGGTATCGATATTGTTCAGGCTGGTGTTGTTGCGGATGGCGATCCGTGCGCCTGTTTCGAATTTGGATTTTTCGCTGATGGGCAGTACAAAGTCTGTCTGTGCAGTGAGGTATTCGTTGTCCCCATCGCCTGTCTGCCGCTGACTGTAGACGGAATAGGGAGTGCCGCCCATCGTCTTATATGTGTTCGAGTTTACGAAATTCAAATTGTCGTTCGTGCCTTTCGAGTAATTGACGTCGGCGGTCAGTTCCTCGCCTGCCTTGGGGAAATTGTGCTTATAGCTGAGCATGCCGCCGTGGTTCTTAAAGTTGCCGGTGGAGTTGGACAGGCGCTGGGTATAGGAATAGGCGGTGCCCGATGGAAAGAGCGTACTCAGGAGCATGTCACTGGTCTGGTTCGGCTCGAAATGACCATGGACGATATTGCCGGATATGGACAAGGTATTCCTGTTATCCATGAGATAATCCAGGCCAAAGCGGCCAAAGACGAAATAGCCTCTGTTGACATTGTAGTCGGACTGATGAAGACTGTCATAGGGCTCCTTATCGAATGTAAACCTGTCCGTAGTCCCGGTGGAAATGGATTTGCGCTGGCCGAAGTGAGCGTTGGCGAATACGTTGATCTTACCCTGCTTGACATTGATGTCGCCGCCAAGATTCATGCGTCCCCGCTGGTCGATGCCTGCCCGGACGTTACCGTTGTAGCCTGCCTTGCGGTTCTTCTTCAGAACGATGTTGAGGATGCCGGAAGTGCCGCCGCTGGCGTCGTATTTTGCTCCGGGGTTGGTGATGATCTCCACACTTTGGATGGCGTCCGCCGGGATTTGATCGAGCGTAAGAGTAGTGGGCCGTCCGTCCACGAAGATGGTCGGGGAGCTGTTGCGGAGGGTCACATTCCCATCGATGTCCACCTGTACGGAGGGGACGTTCTTCATGACATCCACCGCCGTGCCGCCCGTAGCGGAGATATCTTTTTCGACATTGTATATCTTACGATCCACTCCCATTTGTATAAGTGGTTTGGAAGCCGTTACCGTGACCTGTTCCAGTGTTTTGGCGTCTTCCGAGAGCTTGATGTTCCCCAGGTCCTTGTCTACGGCATTCAGCGCCTGTGACATGTCGCCACGGGCGGCGCCGCCTCCACCCATCTTCAGATCGAAAGCCACTTTTTGTTCAATGGTGGAATACCCGATGGCTGTTATTTTCAGACGGAAGTTGCCGAAGATAGGCAGGTTCTCCAGGCTAAAGTCTCCTTTGCGGGTAGTGATCATGCCGGCAATCACCGTATCGCGTCTTTTGCGGGTGACGGTGTCGAACTTGCTTTGGATGAGCTCAACGGAGGAACCGTCAAGGCCTTTGCCCGTACTGGCGTCGACGATACGGCCATAAAAGTGACCGATGTTGGGGACCTGACCGCCCATGCCACCACGCTGTCTGCCACCTCCTCCCATTCCCGGCATCTGCGCCTGGCCGGAGATCGCTGCTATCCATACTATAAATAATAATCCTATCTTTCTCATTAGCTCATTAAAATTTGTGCAAAAGTCTTAATAAAACAGGATGAAATGCAGTCATTCTGTACAAGCGGTCTCAAAACAACCATAGTAGGGCAAACGGTGGGAACCGTTGCATACAGCAAATTGTCTGTGAAAATTGTTGTCTGATAAATGTTAAAACATTGTTATGAAATTCCCTGTCAATGCATGAGTAAAGTCAGCAAGATCTGTACCACGCCAATGAGGAAGCCGAGTGCGGCGCCGATGACCTCTACGAACCGGAACTCTTTGGTGAGTATTTGATTGAGCATGGTCTCCAGTCTGTCGGAACTGAAGTTGGCGATCTTATCCACGACGATCTTTTCCAGGTCCAGATCGTTCTTCAGATGGGCTACATAGTTTTTCATAATGATGGGGAAGAGCTCCTGCAGTTCCCCCATAAAGATGGACTTGAGCTGATTGATCGTTTTGTCGCCGATGAACATAGCGATCATGGGCATGGACTCTTTTAGTTTGTTCCGTAGGAAATTGTCGATGTGCTCTTCCACGAGAGGGAGCATTTTCCGGACATTGGCCGGGTTGGCGATGGTCTGTTCGATGTCCTGGTAGGAGAGGAGTTCCTGGCCTACGATGCGACCCAGGCTTTCGGCTATCTGCTGCTGGCGTTTGGGGAAGACGCCGTGGAGAGTAAGGCCAAGGAATTTTTTGGGCTGGCGGGGATGGAAAAGGAGCTTCAGGGCCATCCAGATGGTAAGCCAGTGGATAAATGCTGAGATAAAGGGGATGGTATAAAGCCACCAGGTCATATATGGATGTATTGAGTTAAAAAAAAAGCCCCTCGTCGATCTGCGAGGAGCTTCGGGTGGCTAATGGG
>DASZWE010000151.1:0-3437 GCA_035546735.1 Puia sp. | reverse complement strand
CCAGAAATACCTTTTTTCCAAATATTTTTATGACGAGGCGGGTGACAGGCTTTTCCAGCAGATCATGGCCAGTCCTGAATATTATCTCACGCGCTGTGAGATGGAGATCTTTCAACACCAGTCGGGGGATATAGCTGTCCTGTTCGAAGGAGAGCCTTTCGACCTGGTGGAGCTGGGGCCCGGTGACGCCACCAAATCCTGGCATCTGCTGCGGGAACTGATGAAGAGAAAAGCGCCTTTCACCTATTATCCCATCGACATTTCCTCGAATGTGATCGGGTGGCTGGAAGAGAAATTACCTGTCAGCCTGCCCGGTATACAGCTGCAGGGGCTCAATGGGGAGTACCTGGACAGGATGGAGTATGTGGAACATATTCCCAACGCCGCAAGATCGTGCTTTTTATGGGGGCCAACATCGGCAATATGACCATGCAGCAGGCCACTCTTTTTTGCCGGCAGCTACATGACAGGATGCGCCCGGGCGATCTGCTCCTTATCGGATTTGACCTGAAGAAGGATCCCAAGACCATCCTGGATGCTTATAATGACAAGCAGGGCATCACCCGGGCATTCAATCTCAACCTGCTGAGGAGGATCAACCGGGAGTTAGGGGCGAATTTTGATATTGCACAATTTGAGCACTATCCCGTATATGACCCGGCTTCCGGAGCCTGTAAAAGTTATCTGATCAGTCGCATCGCGCAGGATGTGCGGATCGGCGAGGAGGAGGTCATTCATTTTGCAGATAGCGAGCCCGTCTATATGGAGATCTCCCAGAAGTACTCGCTCAATGAAACATACTATCTCGCGCGGCAGTCCGGGTTCAAGCCCGTGCATGAATTCTATGACTCCCATAAAATGTTTGCGGACATTTTGTGGGAGCGGCTACCCTGATAGCCAGGCTGTCGATGTGGCTGGTGAGGCCCGCTGCTACATCTTCAGCAGCTTGAAAGCGTGCGTCCATTGATTGCGGATAAATCCGGGGATACACCATAGGAGGCACAATGGTTCGATGGCTCTTGCGGACTCAGCCTGTCCCATGTCCTCTGTCTCCCATCCGAAAGCTGTGAGGATGCCGGTGACTGTCTGCTTTGCGGCGGCGTCATTCCCACAGATGAACATGGTAGGCTTTCCGTCCGGGAAGGCGGGCTTGTACATAAAATCGCTCCCCACGCTGTTCCATGTTTTTATAAATTTCCCTTCGGGGGCCAGACGTTGCAGTCTTTCCATCAGGGAGTCCTCGAGGGTGGTGAAGAATTTGAGCACTCCATTGACGGGCGGCGCTTTTTCGATGGGGTTGGTTGTATCCATGATGATCTTGCCGGCGAGGTTTTCCACTCCTGCCAGCCGGAGGGCTTCCTCCGCGCCAGATCCTGCCACGCAAAGGACCAGCCAGTCCCCGAATTTTGCTGCATCGCGGAAGGAGCCTGTCTGTCCTCCGGGGTTGTCCTTTTGCCATTGCGCCAGCTCCGGCTTGTGTGCGTCACGCGCTGCCAGCATCACCGAATGTCCTTCTGATAAAAAAGCTTTTCCCAATGTCCGGCCCACTTCGCCCGAACCGATGATACCTACCTGCATAAGATGAAGTTTTAGGGTATAAATGTAAAAAATATCCTGCTGACAGGTATCTTTGATATATGTCTAATCTCAATCTCAACACCGACAAGAATGCATTGAGCCCTTCCGACAAGGAGTTTGAGAATAATATCCGTCCGGCAGCGATAGAGGATTTTTCCGGTCAGCCGCAACTCATAGAAAACCTGAAAGTCTTTATAAAGGCCGCCAGGATGCGCGGGGAGGCACTGGATCACATTCTTTTCCATGGTCCTCCCGGATTAGGCAAGACCACTTTATCGAGGATCGTGGCGAACGAGCTGGGGGTACATATCAAAGAGACATCCGGACCTGTCATTGAAAAGCCGGGCGATCTGGCCGGATTGCTCACCAACCTGGAGCCGCATGATGTATTGTTCATCGACGAGATCCACCGGCTGAGTACCGTGGTGGAGGAATATCTCTATGCCGCCATGGAGGATTTCCGTATCGACATTATGATCGACACGGGGCCGAATGCACGCAGCATTCAGCTCAATATCCATCCTTTCACGCTTGTGGGGGCTACTACCCGCAGCGGATTGCTGACTGCGCCCCTGCTCTCGCGGTTTGGCATAAAATCCAGGCTGGAATATTACAACGCGGATACATTACAAAAGATCATTCTTCGCAGCGCGGGCATACTGGGGACCCGGATCACATCCGATGCGGCAGGAGAGATATCCCGTCGCAGCCGGGGCACGCCACGGATAGCCAATGGGCTGTTGAGAAGGGTACGTGATTTCGCCATGGTGCTGGGCAATGGGGTCATCGACCTGGCCATCACCCAGCATTCGCTCCGGGCGTTGAATGTGGATGAACATGGATTGGATGAGATGGACAACCGTATACTTTCCACCATCATAGAGAAATTCAAAGGCGGTCCTGTAGGCATCACCACCATCGCTACTGCCGTAGGCGAAGAGACGGGAACACTGGAAGAGGTCTATGAGCCTTTTCTGATACAAGAAGGATTTCTCATGCGTACTCCGCGGGGCAGAGAAGCTACTCCCAAGGCCTATGAGCATCTTGGTAAGACCAGACCGGGCCGGCCGGGGGAGCTAAACCTGTTTTAGGCAAAAAAAGTCCCGGGCGTTGTGGTCCGCCACTATTTTTTTTCCGGGACGGGTGCGACGAGCCGGAAGCCGTTACCATGTATATTTACGATCTCGATCTGGCTGTCGTCCTTCAGGTATTTACGAAGCTTGGCGATATAGACGTCCATGCTGCGACCGTTGAAATACGTATCGCTGCCCCATATTTTTTTCAGGGCTTGTTCCCTGGGCAGCAGGTCGTTCATGTGTTCCGCCAGCATTTTCAACAGTTCGTTCTCTTTTGGAGAGAGGGTCTGTGTCTGTCCTTTGTGAGAAAGTTCCCGCAGTTTGGGATTGAAGTGATAGGAGCCCAGATCGAACTCTTTGTTATCGGATTCTTTATTGAGGTCGTCGTTGCGTTTGAGGATGGCCTTGATCTTCAGCAGCAGCACTTCGCTGTCGAAGGGTTTGGTGATATAGTCGTCGGCGCCCAGCTTATAGCCCTGGATGATGTCTTCCTTCATCGTCTTGGCGCTGAGGAAGAACAGGGGAATATCGGGGTCGACATCCCGTATCTCTTCGGCCAGCGTAAAGCCGTCCATGTGGGGCATCATAATGTCCAGGAGGCAAAGGTCAAAACGTTCGCGCTGGAAAGCTGCCAGCCCGAGTCGTCCGTCCCGTTCGAGGGTCACATCGAAGTCGCTTAATTCCAGATAATTCTTTAGTACACTTCCCAGGTTCTGATCGTCTTCACACAATAAAATTTTGGGCTTTTTTGCTTCCATGACGTTCGTTTTTTTATGTGCGGAA
>DASZWE010000150.1:0-11526 GCA_035546735.1 Puia sp. | reverse complement strand
GATGCAACTGGGAAAGTATTTCCGTGAGCATCTGACACCGGAGAGAGTGGATGCCATCATCGAGGAGTGCAGGAAGAACGCCGCGGCAAATAATTAGTGAACTCCCGATTTTTCAAGGACAAATCAGCTTCGCCGGAGTCGACTGACTAAAAAATAATTGTTGTAAACGCTATAAAGCATGGGTAGTAGAAAATTATTATTAGAAAAAGCGCATGTGGAAGGCATCCGGGGCTATGATGTGTATCGACGTGAGGGCGGCTATCGCAGCGTGGAGAAGGCTCTGAAGACGATGTCTCCCGACCAGGTGACGGAAGAGGTAAAGAAGAGCGGATTACGCGGTCGCGGTGGTGCGGGTTTCCCTACGGGTATGAAGTGGAGCTTTCTGGCCAAGCCGGAAGGTGTGCCCAGATACCTCGTTTGCAATGCGGATGAATCCGAGCCGGGTACATTCAAGGACCGGTACCTGATGGAGTTCCTCCCCCACCTGCTTATCGAAGGGCTGATCGTCTCGTCCTATGCCCTGGGCAGCAAGAGCACCTATATCTATATCCGTGGTGAATATGCCTGGATACCGGATATACTGGAGCAGGCCATTGCAGAAGCAAAGAACAACGGCTGGCTGGGTAAGAATATCCTTGGCACCGGGTTCGATTGTGAAATATATGTACATCGTGGCGCGGGCGCGTATATCTGCGGGGAAGAGACTGCCCTTATCGAATCCCTGGAAGGCAAGCGGGGTAATCCCCGTATCAAGCCTCCCTTCCCGGCTGTAAAGGGAGTATGGGATTGTCCTACCGTGGTCAACAATGTAGAGACCCTGGCGGCTGTCGTGCCCATCATCAACGATGGCGCTGAAGCCTATTCGAAGATCGGGGTGGGCAAGTCTACGGGTACAAAGCTGATATCGGCCTGTGGCAATATCAACAAGCCCGGCGTATATGAGATAGACATGACCATCTCCGTAGAGGAGTTTATCTATTCCGACGAATACTGCGGCGGCATTCCCAATGGGAAGAGGCTGAAGGCCTGCATACCGGGCGGCTCTTCCGTGCCTATCCTTCCGGCCAATCTGTTGTTGAAGACGGCCAAGGGAGAGACCCGCCTCATGAACTATGAGAGCCTGTCCGATGGCGGTTTTGCCAAAGGCTCGATGATGGGTAGCGGGGGATTTATCGTATTGGACGAGGACCAGTGCGTGGTCCGCAATACGCTGACCCTGGCGCGTTTCTATCGTCATGAAAGCTGTGGTCAATGTTCGCCTTGCCGGGAAGGTACGGGCTGGATGGAGAAGATCTTAAAGAACATCGAATATGGCAAGGGTAAGTCCAGCGATATCGATCTGCTGTGGGATATCCAGCGTAAGATAGAGGGGAATACCATCTGTCCGCTGGGGGATGCGGCTGCCTGGCCTGTTGCGGCGGCGATCCGGCATTTCAGGGATGAGTTCGAGTGGCATGTGGCGAATCCGGTGGAGTCGCAGCATAGGAATTTTGGGCTGGCGCATTATGCCGACCCTCTAGCTGTGGCAACAGCGTAAGGGGCGGCAGTCCGAAGGATAACCGAGCGGGGCGAAGGTTACGGACGAGGAGGAGCGTGGCGAAGCAGCTCCGACGAAGTACTATGAGCGGGCGCTGTGGGGAGGCGTGCAGGTTTGGCCGCTGGCGGCCAGCCAATCGACCAGGATGAATAGTAGAGACCTCAAAGACAGGAAACTAAGAAGACAAGAATGAATCTGATAAAGAACATAGAAATTAAAAATTTCAAGTCCATACGGCATCAGAAGATTGAGGGCTGTAAGCGGATCAATGTTTTTATTGGATATCCGAATGTGGGGAAGAGCAATATTTTGGAGGCTATAGGGCTTTATAGCTCTTTTAAATTGATAGGAGAGCGGTTTAAATTCAATGATATTTGCAGGGTAAAGCGTTTTTCCGAGCTTTTCTTCAATAAAGACTATAGAAATGCTACTAACGTAACTTTAAATGAGAAGCTTTTGTTAGAGTTGGTACAAAATAAAAGTGGAGACCTGGAAGTAAGAATAACTGCAAAAAGTGTAACTGAATCAAAAAAGGATATCACTATTTATGATTCTACCGTATCGGCTGCTGATTATGAATACCGCGATAACAGGACCATAAATGAGCCAACTTACAAAGAAATAGTAGAAGCAATTCGAAAGTATGAATTTAAGGGTGATAGTGAAATTAATCGTAAAGGCCCTTTAGTATTATCCGTTCCTTTCGGAAATAATCTTTTAGATGTTCTACATGGTAATTCAACTCTTAGAAAAGAAATAGCATTATTATTTGAAGATTATAAGCAGAAATTAGTAATTGATGACGAAGAAATATTTTTTCTGAAATATTTAAGTGATGATACGGGAGTAAGTATACCTTTTCATCTTGTAGCTGACACATTGAGAAGGTTGATCTTTTATAAGGCTGCTATATTGAGTAATGAAAATAGCATTTTGTTGTTCGAAGAGCCAGAGGCACATATGTTCCCACCCTATATTCGGAAATTCACAACAGATGTTATTTTTGATAAAAGTAACCAGTTCTTTATTAATACTCATAGCCCTTATGTGCTCGATGCTTTTATGGAAGATGCATCAGATGATTTAGCCATATATCTGGTCTATTTTAATAAAGGAGAAACTAAGGTGAAACTTATGAGTGAAAAAGATATGGATGAAGTCAAGGAATATGGAGTGGATCTATTTTATAACCTGGAAAGTTATTTGAAACATGGACACGTCAATAATGCCTGAATGCTATGCAGACACATTATTGATAGAAGCATTGGTGCCGTCAAAGAATGGTTATAATCATAAACACAGTTGCTTTAAGGTAGAAACTGAGATGACTAAAGGGATGTTGAGAGATAGATTTGCAGTGGGAATAATTGACAATGACAAAGCACAAATAAAATATTTAAAGGATTTTGATATAGTTGATAAAATAGAAGGTTCTTTAATTTTGTGGAGAAATAGAGATAAGGCTAAACATCATTTCATCATTCAAATATGCCCTGCTCTGGAGCGTTGGATTTTAAATATTTGTGGTAATGAAAATATTGTTTTGGCAGAATTTGGAATTGCCAGCGATTTGGAAGGACTAAAAAAATATACTAAATCGATTTCAAGTTTAGAAGATGAGAAACTGAAAGCTCTTTTTAAAGAAATTTCATTGAAGGAAGAAAATATTAGTATTCGAAAATTGAAAAATTGGATAGGACTTCTTAAAGAGAAGAACTACAAAGTTGATATAAATGAATTAAAAAATGGCTGACGAGAAAAAGTTATTCAAGGTTACGATCGACAATATCACCATCGAGGTGGAGCCGGGGACTTCTATTCTCCAGGCTGCCCGGAAGATCGGCGGAGATGTAGCGCCTCCCGCCATGTGCTATTACACCAAATTAAAAGGCAGTGGCGGCAAGTGCCGTACCTGTCTGGTGGAAGTAGCGCAGGGCTCTACCGCCGACCCACGCCCTATGCCGAAGCTGGTGGCCAGTTGCCGTACCAATGTCATGGATGGCATGGTGGTAAAGAATATCACCAGCGAAAAGGTCATCGACGCCCGCAATGGGGTGGTGGAGATGCTGCTGATCAATCACCCGCTGGATTGTCCTATTTGCGACCAGGCGGGAGAATGTCATCTGCAGGACCTCAGCTATGAGCATGGCAAGGAGGGCACGCGCTATGAGTTCGAGCGCCGCACCTTTAAAAAGCACGACCTGGGCCCGTATATCCAGCTGCATATGACGCGCTGTATTCTTTGCTATCGCTGTGTATTCACGGCGGATCAACTGACAGACAAGCGCGTGCATGGCGTATTGGACAGGGGCGACCATTCGGAGATCGCTACCTATATCGAGAAATCACTAGAGAACGACTTTATCGGTAATATCATCGATGTCTGTCCCGTAGGCGCTCTCACCGACAAGACATTCCGCTTCAAGAACCGTGTATGGTTCCTCAAGCCGGTGGATGCGCACCGCAACTGCAACCATCCGAAATGCAACGGCAAGGTCACGCTGTGGTACAGGGGGGACGAAGTGTTCCGTGTGACGGCCCGCAAGGACCAGTGGGGCGAGGTGGAGGATTGGATCTGTAATGAATGCCGATTTGAGAAGAAGGCTACCGCGGATTGGACGATCGAAGGACCTACGAAAGTGAACAGGCATTCCGTCATATCCCAGGGACATTATGTAGGGGTGGTTCGGCCGCAGGAGGTCTTGTATGATGTGATGGGTGGACGCGCACCCAAGCTGTTGATGGATATTCATGATGTCAGCGAGGTCAACAGGCCGGAGATCGACCTGTCCAAGCTGGAGAGGCCTGCGCATTCAACGGATTTCGAGCCGCACGAACCGAGGTAAACTTCGGTGCCGGGAAACGAGACAGGGACCAGCCGGTGGCAAGCTGTGGTAAACCCGGAACGAAACAGAAGAGACCAATATAGAGATATCGTTGAACGGAGCGTCGCAACGGAAGCCGAACAGACCGGTGGACGCCGACCCAACAAAATAGAATTTAATTAATCAAAGAGGATGCACTTAACATTACTTAGCGTCGATTGGTTCTTATTGATAGAAAAGGCTGTTTTGATCGCCATTATCATCAGCGTGTCATTGCTGGTGGCCATGTACGAGACATGGGGCGAGCGGAAGGTGGCGGCTTTTATGCAGGACCGCCGGGGACCCAACCGCGCGGGACCGGGTGGATTACTTCAGCCGCTGGCGGACGGGTTAAAGCTTTTCATGAAGGAAGAGATAATACCTAACAGCTCGAACAGGTTTTTGTTCGTGCTGGGTCCGGGACTGGCCATGCTGACGGCGATGATGACGAGTGCGGTGGTGCCCTGGAGCAGTCACTTTAACCTTTTTGGCCGCGAGATCTCTTTGCAGATAGCAGACATCAATATCGGGATACTCTACATCTTCGGCGTCGTGAGCATGGGTGTATACGGCATCATGATCGGGGGCTGGGCCTCCAATAACAAGTTCTCGCTGCTGGCGGCGATCCGGGGCGCCTCGCAGATCATCTCTTACGAGCTGGCGATGGGTATTTCCATCATTGCTTTGTTGATGATCACGGGTTCGCTCAGCCTGAAGGACATCGTGGAGCAGCAGCAGGCCGGCCGCTATTACGTGCTGGTGCAGCCCCTGGGCTTCCTTATATTTTTGATCTGCGCCTTTGCCGAATGTAACCGTACGCCATTCGATCTGTCGGAAGCCGAGAACGAGCTGAACTTTGGCTATCACCAGGAGTACTCTTCCATGAAGCTGGGTTTTTATCTTTTTGCCGAATACGTGAATATGTTCATCAGCAGCGCGGTGATGGCTACGTTGTACTGGGGCGGTTATGATATACCGTTCCTCAACGATGCGGCTTTCGGCCAGGCGCACGGGCAGAACCTGCTGGCGACGCTGCAGATCGTGAGCCTGTTCGTGAAGATCGTGATCTTTATCTTCTTCTTTATGTGGGTGCGTTGGACGATCCCAAGATTCCGCTATGATCAGCTCATGCGGCTGGGATGGAAGATATTGATCCCGCTGGCGATCTTTAATATGCTGGTCACGGGCTTTTTAGTTCTATTGAAACAAAATCATTGGCATTTTTAAATACATTTGCGCAATTATGGAACCATTAACAAGCAGAGCCAGGGCGGTGGATCGTAAGCCGATGACATTGTGGGAAAAGATGTACCTGCCTGCCATCGCGAAGGGAATGTCCATCACCTTCGGTCATATGTTCAAGAAGAAGCCAACGGTGAATTACCCGGAGAAGACGCGTCCTTTCAGTCCCGTATTCCGCGGTCTGCATGTGCTGAACCGCGACGAGCAGGGCAGGGAGCGTTGTACGGCCTGTGGTCTTTGCGCTGTGGCATGTCCGGCAGAGGCCATCACCATGGAGGGCGCCGAGCGGCTGCCCGGGGAAGAGAATTTGTACAGGGAGGAAAAATATGCTGCGAAGTATGAGATCAACATGCTGCGCTGCATCTTCTGCGGACTTTGCGAAGAGGCGTGTCCGAAGGACGCTATTTATCTGTCCGAGACATTCGCGCCTGCCAACTATACGAGGAAGGGTTTTATTTATGGAAAAGAGGAGCTGTTGATCCCTAACCCGGTGACACAGCCGGAGGAGTATGCGAAGGCTGCCGGCGGACGGGTACGGCCGGCGGGTGATAGTAACGGAAAATAAAAAGAAACAATATAACTATACTGCTCCAATGGGTATTACGCAAATTCTGTTCTGGGTCCTGAGTATTATGGCGCTGGTGAGCGCTATCCTGGTAGTGATAAGCAAGAATCCCGTGCACAGCGTGCTGTGGCTTATCGTCGTGTTTGTGGCTATTTCCGGTCATTATATATTGTTGAACGCCCAATTCCTCGCCATCGTGAACCTCATCGTTTATGCGGGGGCCATCATGGTGCTGTTCCTTTTCGTATTCATGCTGATGAACCTCAATGCCGACACGGAGCCGCAAAAGAACAAGTGGCTGAAGATCGCGGGCGTCGTGGCGGGGGGCTCGCTGCTGCTGGTATTCGTGGCTGCGCTGAAGCATGCGGATATGAAGAACCAGCTGGCGGAAATGAACAAGGGGGACATCGGCCTGATCCATAATCTGGGGATGGTGCTCTTCCAGGACTATGTGGTGCCTTTCGAGATCAGCAGCGTGCTGTTTTTAAGCGCCATGGTAGGGGTGGTGGTAATTGGGAAAAAAGACTAGACTATGCCGATTAATTATTACATATTTCTCTCGCTGGCCCTCTTTTGTATCGGAGTGGCCGGGGTGTTGACCCGTCGCAATGCGATCATCATTTTTATGTGTGTGGAGCTGATGTTGAATGCCGTCAACCTCCTGCTGGTGGCGTTCTCGAAGATGCATCAGCATGCGCTGGCAGCAGGCAATCCCCAGGCGGGCATTGACGGACAGATCTTTGTATTCTTTATCATGGTGGTTGCGGCGGCGGAAGTCAGTGTGGGGCTGGCCATTATCGTGATGATGTATAGGAACACCCATTCAATAGATGTAAACTTCTTAAATCGACTGAAACACTGATATGATCCAATTAGTTTGGTTGGTCCCGGTGCTGCCGCTGGCAGGATTCCTGATCAACGGCCTTTTTCGAAACAGCTTATCAAAAGGAATGACCGGCGTTGTCGGCTGTGGTGTCCTGCTCGCATCGTTTATTCTCAGCCTCCTGATCTTCGGCGAGGTGCGGCATGAAGGCTTTCAGTCCGAAACAGTGACATTGTTCGACTTTATCAGTGTCGGCAAGCTTCATATACCGTTTGCCTTCCAGGTGGATCAGCTCTCTATCCTCTTCCTGCTGATCATTACGGGTGTGGGCTTCCTTATTCATCTTTATTCCACGGCGTATATGCACGAGGAGGAAGCTCCTCATTTCGCACGTTATTTCGCCTATCTGAACCTGTTCGTCTTTTCCATGCTGCTGCTCGTGCTGGGCGCCAACTATGTCATCCTCTTCATCGGATGGGAGGGTGTGGGGCTTTGCTCGTATCTGCTGATCGGCTACTGGTTCAAGAACGTCGATTATACCAATGCGGCAAAGAAGGCTTTTATCATGAACAGGATCGGTGATCTGGGCTTTCTGATCGCCATCTTCTGGATGATCAACCAATTCGGGAGTGTGACCTTCGGGGAAGTTTTTTCCGCAGCGCAGGGGACTCCTGTAAAGGTTCTCACCGGCATCACCCTGCTGCTTTTCCTGGGTGCTACGGGCAAGTCGGCGCAGATACCGCTCTATACCTGGCTGCCCGACGCCATGGCGGGTCCTACTCCCGTGTCGGCCCTTATCCATGCGGCGACGATGGTGACGGCCGGCATTTATATGATAGCCCGGAGCAATATCCTTTATTCGCTGGCGCCGCTGACACAGCATGTGGTGGCGATCGTGGGACTGGCTACGGCGCTGCTGGCGGCTACCATTGCGCTCAAACAAAACGATATCAAGAAAGTGCTGGCCTACTCCACCGTGAGCCAGCTGGGTTATATGTTCCTGGGTCTGGGTGTCGGCGCCTATACGGGCGCGGTCTTCCATGTGATGACACACGCTTTCTTCAAGGCGTTGTTGTTCCTCGGCGCGGGTTCCGTCATCCATGCCATGGGTGGCGAGCAGGACATGCGTAAGATGGGTGGACTTCGTAAGTATGTGCCTATAACCCATCTGACCTTCCTTATAGGCTGTATCGCCATTGCGGGTATCCCTCCTTTCTCCGGCTTCTTCTCCAAGGATGAGATCCTGGCGGGGGCCTTTGGCAAGAGTCCTGTTTATTATGCGGTGGGCGTGTTTACGGCGCTGTTGACCGCCTTCTATATGTTCCGGCTGTATGCCACGACCTTTTTGGGTAATTTCCGGGGGACGCATGACCAGGAACATCATCTGCATGAGAGCCCCTCGGCCATGACCATTCCCCTGGTGGTGCTGGCCCTGTTGGCGGCTGTGGCAGGGTTCCTGGGCATACCGGAAGTATTTGCGAAGAATGCGCACTGGCTGGGACATTTCCTGGAACCCATCTTTGTACATACCGGGTCGGTGCCTGTCGAGCATGCCGCCGAGGGTGGTCCCGGGCAGGAAGGGTTGCTGATGGTTATTTCCGTGGTGGTGGCTGTGATCGGGGTGGTGTATGCCTGGGCCCGATTCAGCAGGAAGCCCGATCTGGCCGAGCCTACGGGTTTCGGAAAGGTGCTGGCGAACAAATGGTATGTGGACGAGCTGTATGATACCATCATCGTCCGGCCTTTGTATGCTATCAGCAAGTTTTTGAACAATTTCATCGAGCGATTCATCGATTGGATCGTGAATGGCGTGGGCAGGCTCGTACAATATGGCGGCCGGCAGCTGCGGCTATTGCAAAGCGGTCAGGTGGGTGGTTATGTGCTGCTGATGGTCGTCGGCATCCTGGCTTTGTTCCTGGTAGAGTTATTCGTTAAGAAATAGAAACTGATTGTATATTATGATCCCTGTTTTACTAATAGCGATTCCCTTGGTAGGTGGACTGGCGGGCTTCTTTATTAAGAATGATAAAAGCGCCCGCAGCTGGTCGCTGCTGGTGTCGCTGGCAGCCCTGGCAGTATCCTTATGGGGGCTGTCCGTAGGAGCGAAGAGCCCGTTGCTGAACACCGATGTGGAATGGCTGCCTGCGCTGGGGAGCCGCTTTGCTGTCGGGCTCGATGGCATGGGTCAGATACTTTGTCTGTTGACGGCGATAGCCTTCCCCGTAATATTTATCGCTACCTGGAGGGACGAATACCGGAAAGCCTATAACTTCTATGCGCTGATGCTCCTGTCCCAGGCGGGACTGATGGGCGTGTTCCTGGCGATGGACGCGTTGTTGTTCTACTTCTTCTGGGAGCTGGCGCTTATACCCGTTTATTTCCTTTGCAGTCAATGGGGCGGCGAGAAGCGTATACAAGCTACTTTCAAATTCTTTATCTATACGTTCGTGGGCAGTCTGCTGATGCTGGTCGGTATCATCTGGCTGTATGCGCATACGCCGGATCACAGCTTCTCACTGAAGAGCTTTTATGCCCTGCGTAGCACGGTCAGCGGGGCCGACCAGATATGGCTGTTCTGGCTTTTCTTTATCGCCTTTGCTATCAAAATGCCGATATGGCCTTTGCATACCTGGCAGCCTGATACCTATGAACAGTCGCCTACCGCCACTACGATGGTGCTGAGCGGGGTCATGGTGAAGATGGGTGTTTTTGGCGTGATCCGCTGGCTGGCGCCGGTGTTGCCGCTGGGTACATGGGCCTGGGGGGATACTGCCTCCGGATTTTGTATCGCGAGCATGATCTATGCGTCGCTGGTGGCCATCAAGCAGGACGATCTGAAGCGGCTGGTGGCTTACTCGTCGATTGCGCATATAGGGCTTATGGCGCTGGCGATCTTTGCAACTACTACAACCGGTCTCCAGGGAGTGATGATCCAGATGTTCAATCACGGTATCAACATCATCGGGATGTGGATCGTCGTCGACCTTATAGAGCGTCAGATGGGTACGCGTAAGATATCCGAGCTGGGGGGATTGGCGCAGAAAGCCCCGGCCCTGGCTATATTATTGGTGATCGTGGCGCTGGCGAATGTGGCGCTGCCGCTGACCAACGCCTTTGTTGGAGAATTCCTGCTGTTCAGCGGGGTGTATAGCAGCAAGGTGACGGAATACAATGTGCTGTTCACGGTGGTGGCGGCTCTCACCATCATCCTCTCGGCCATCTATACCCTGAATATGATACAAAAGGTATTCTTTGGCAATACGAATGCATTGACGGAGAAGGCGAAGGATATCAAGTTCAATGAGAAGGTCGTGCTGGCGGCGATCGTGGTGCTGATCGTGGTGATAGGGGTATATCCGAAGCCTATGCTGAATTTGACAAAAGAGACGGTGGATATGATCCTGACGAAAATGGATTATAAAAAGATTTAAGGAGACTACCAAAGCGGACCAGGTCCGCTGGCCGAAGGCCCATCATTAGACGTGCGCGGGGGATGGGTTACATTCGGAAATAAGCCATACCCGGCGCATCACATCAGAATATGAACGCAATTATTATATCGGCAGTTTGGGGGATCATCATGATGTTTAGCGGCATCTTTACGAGTAAGGGGTCTGCAGTCCGGAATATCGCTGTTGCCGGTCTCGTCCTGCTGCTGGTAAGCAACTACCTGGATCTGGTAGGCTACCATTTCTTTTCCATCGACGCGCATAAGATGCTGTTCTTCGACACCTTTGGTCTCCTGGCCAATACTGTCATCTTTGGCAGCACGCTGATCTATGTGCTGTTGTCGGGAAGGGATATCGAGAAAATTGCCCAGCGGATGCCCGTGGCGGAATGTTTTGCGCTTGTCTTTTTTGTACTGTGCGGGATAAGCCTGGTGACCACATTCAATACGCTGTTGATGTTGTTCCTGGGTATCGAGATCATCTCCATACCGCTGTATATCCTTACGGGCAGCGACAAGCGCAACCTGAAGAGCAATGAGGCCTCGCTGAAATACTTCCTCATGGGATGTTTTTCGACGGGCTTGATGCTGCTGGGTATCGCATTATTATATGGCGCCAGCCCCACCGGGTCTTTCTCCATCGACGAGCTGGGTATCGGAAAGTCTAACCTGACCGCTTTGTATATGGCGGGGTTGCTGCTGTTGCTGGTGGCGATGGGTTTTAAGGTATCTGCCGCACCTTTCCACTTTTGGACGCCCGACGTGTATGATGGCGCGCCTACGGTTTTTACGTCTTTTATGGCAACGATCGTAAAGGCGGGTATTTTCATCGGCTTTATACGGCTGTTCGATGAGACCTTTGGCGACAGTCAGCCGAAGTGGCAGCTATTTGTGGCGATCATTACGGCCGTGACCTTGTTCATTGGGAATATTACGGCTGTGTTCCAGCAAAGCGTGAAAAGGATGCTGGCTTATTCTTCTATCGCCCAGGCCGGGTTCATGCTGCTGGCTTTGCTGTCCATCAATGGGCTGGCCAGGGAAGGGATC
>DASZWE010000149.1:0-2585 GCA_035546735.1 Puia sp. | reverse complement strand
GGAAACATTTTATGGCGTCCTGATATTTATGATGCTGCATATATATTTTCGCCAGCAGCGCATACGCAGACCCTTTAGTGGGTCGCCCATAATCCACCGCATCTCTGGTCGCAGGCAGCTTGCCGATGGCATCCGTCAGATCCGCCTCCAGCTGGGTAAAGACTTCATCGGGCGTCTTTTGCGTGGGCATGTCCGAGGCTGATGACGTATGCAGCACAAAGGGGATATTATTCCACAGGGTCGTGATATAGAAATAATAAAAGGAGCGTAAGAATAGCACCTGCCCCTTCAGGTCCTGCTTGTGGGCATCGCTTGAGAAAGGTATATTGTCGATGTGATCCAATACCTGGTTGGCGCGAAAGATGGCCGTATAATGTTCCTTAAATAGCTTGGTGTTCACCTCGCTGAAATTGTAGTTGGTGAAAATGAACTTGGCCCACTCCGCCAGTTCCGTCCACCCGGCAAGGCTTACGCCGTCATCCGCCATACCCTGCATCTGTGTGTAAATGTTCCGGGTCCACGTCCCCTGACGGTAGAACATGTTGTACACGGCTACGACGCCGCTCTCCGCATCCGCTTCCGTCTTCCAGAAATTGCCGGTGGAAATGGTATTTTCATTGTTGACGTCCAGCAACGACTTCTTACAGGAGGCGACGGTCGTTATAAAAAGGACGCATCCCAGATAATATATATACTTTTTCATGGCCGAATCGTTTTAGAAAGTGAGTGATAATGAAAAGAGAACCGAACGGGGGTTCGGGAAGGAAGTATTGTCCGCCCCGATGGTGAAGATTCCCGCATCCCTGAACTCCGGGTCCAATCCCGAATAGCCCGTGAAGGTGACAAGATTCTGCAAGGTCACCCCGACACGGGCTCTCTCGAGACCTGCTTTCTTGCTCACCGTGCCGGGCAGCGTATAGCCCATGGCGATCTGCCGGATACGGAAGAACGTACCGTCTTCCAGCCACCTGTTCTGGTCGGCCCTGCTATTGCGGGTGTCGCCGAATACGATCCTCGGACGATTGTTGACAGGATGATCGGTCGTCCAGGGTACGATGCCATTGAAATTATTCTGGTTGTTGGCAAAATCCGCGGCAGCGGCGGCTGAACCGTTCCAGACATCGTAGCCAAAGCGCCCGTAGCCCACAACGCTCAGGTCGAACCCCTTATAAGCCGCGCCGAGGGACATGCCCATTTCGAATTTCGGCCAGGGATTTCCTACGATCTGCCTGTCTTCCGAGGAAATGATCCCATCGTCGTTGTAATCGTCATAAATGATATCGCCCGGCAATGCATTGGGCTGGATCACCGTGCCCGCTGAATTCACGTGCTTTTGCACCTGGTCCGCGGACTGGAATACGCCCAGCATCTTGTAGAGATAGAACATGCCCAGCGGCTGCCCGATCTTGGCCTGTGACAACGTCTCATAATAAACGGTGCGGCCATAACCCAGGTCCAGTATCTTATTGCGTACCCTGGAGAAATTGATAGAAGCCGAATAGGAGATATCCTTGCCGATCTTGTCCTTCCACCCCGCCTCTATTTCAAACCCGTTGTTGGACACGCTACCGGCATTGACGGCGGGATTGCCGCCTTCATTCCCCGAAGACATCAATATAGGAAGATATACCAGCAGGTCCTTGCTTTTGGAATTGAAATATTCCGCCGTAAAGCTCAGCCTGTTGTCGAACATCGACGCATCCACGCCAATATTGCTGGTGGTCTTCTTTTCCCATCGCAGGTCGGTATTGGTCAATTGCGATTGGGTCATTCCTATAGCGACATATTCCGGGCTTCCAAATATCGCACGGGGCGCGGTGTTGATGACGGCCTGGTAGTCCCAATACCCGATGTTGCTGTTCCCGAGCGAGCCGTAGTTGGCCCTCAGCTTCAGGTCATTGATAAAGGGCACTCTGAAGAAAGACTCCTGGCTGATACGCCATCCCAGGGAGAAGGAGGCAAAATTCCCCCACCGGGTGGCTTCCGGCAGCCGGGAAGTACCATCCCTGCGGATAGTAGCCTGTAATAAATATTTATCGTCATACGAATAGTTCAATCGCCCCAGGTACGAAATGAGGGCGGACTGGACATAGCTGCCACCTGCGGTGGCGGTTCCCGTCGCAGCGTCGAGCGAAGTGATATACTGATCACCAATCACCAGCGGGTCGAGCTTTGTTTCCCAGTTGGTCTTCCCGTGCACCGTATTGTATGTAATACCTCCTATGGCATCGATATCGTGCTTGCCGATTCGGTGTTTGAAATTGTACGTCTGCTCGATCAGCAGGTCGTCGCTCCGGTAACTCTGGTAGCCAAGATAAGGCTCGTCGCTGCCTTGTCCCATTGTCCAGTTCCCTCTTTTTCGCAAGGTATTGGTGACCCCTAAATAATTGATATAAGCGACATTCAGCTTCGCGGTCAGCATCTTGAACAAATTCACCTGACCATAAACATTGCCTTGCAAAATGTTCTCTGGGTTGTCCTGGATAAACAGGTTTTGCATGCCCACCAGGTTACGGCCATAGTTATTCGCCCTGTCGGGATCTCCATAGCCATATCCGCCGGGATGCGTCGAGTCTTTTACGGGA
>DASZWE010000148.1:0-3257 GCA_035546735.1 Puia sp. | reverse complement strand
CCCTGCCGGAAGGATCCTTCAATTCCACCGAATATCGCCCCGCCCCCGATGACAATATCTTTGTATGCACCACCCCACGATGTCCCAGGCTATCTACCTCCGCCCGGATCAGCAGTTGGTCGATCGACACCGCCGGAACATATTGTAAGAACAGCCGGCGATAGATGCCTCCATACAAATTGAAGTCGGACATGCCCGATGGGATCATTTCCAGATCCCGCGAATTATCCGTCCGTATCAGCAACGGTATCTTTCCATGGAATTGGGTGCGGCACACATCGGTGCCGGCAAAAGCAGCCACGGCGTCGGTAATATCTACGGTCCATTCATCATAGCCTCCCGTATGGCTCCCTACTTTACTGGTATAGATATATACTTCCGTCTTCTGACCCGCTCCTTCAAAATGCAGCAGGATCCTGCCGCCTGCATAAGGATTGTGCAGCTCCAGCTGCGTACGGTACCAGGCCGGCCCCCTGTAATAATTGCCTGCCGGATCGACGGCATCCTCCGCATTGACACAGTGAGGCAGATGCACCGGCTGCCAGAGAGGAACGGCCTTTGGATCATCCTTGCCCGTCACCGGCCGTACAGCCTCCCAGGGGCCACCCAGGTCCTGACGGAGAAATTCCCAATGGTCGGTGAGGCAAACGGAAGTTTGTGCGGAAGCCCGCGTACAAACGAAGTATAGGAGGATGAAACAGAATATCCGGACGATGCGATGCCCAATAGCCATAAACATGTAATATTAGGATTTTATGCATACTAACATTCCTTTTTATTACCCAAGTGCTAAACTATCTTGGCATTTCCATCTTCCGGCTGTTATAAGTACTTACTTTGTCGTTGATAAACTTTCAACATGACGATCCTGCGATACATATCCATTACATGCGTGGCTTGCCTGACCTTTCTATACACGCTCCGGGCGCAAGACTCCGCCGCCATCCTTACCCCCAAACCCGGTCCGGCGCCACGTATCAATGGCGCTAAGGTCTTTGGAGTACGTCCCGCCCATCCCATCCTCTTCACGATACCCGCCACCGGAACGAGACCCATTATCTTTTCCGCCGACAAGCTTCCCGCCGGCGTACGGCTGGATAAAAGCACGGGCAGGCTCTCGGGCTCCATCGATAAGCCCGGCGAATATACGCTGACCCTCCACGCCCGTAACAAGGCGGGGCAATCCACCCGGACCCTGAAGCTGGTGGTGGGTGAGCACATTGCCCTCACCCCTCCCATGGGATGGAACAGCTGGAATATCTACGCCACAAAGATCAGCCAGGACCTGCTATTGGCAAATGCCCGCGCCATGGTCAGCAGCGGCCTTATCGATCACGGATGGACCTATATGAATATCGATGACTGCTGGCAGGGGCGGCGGGGCGGACAATATCATGGCATCCTTCCCGACTCGTCCATCTTCCCGGACATGGGACAGGCATGCAAAGAAATACACGACCTGGGATTAAAGGTCGGCATCTACTCTACTCCCTGGGTAGAATCCTATGGTCACCACATCGGCGGATCAGCCACCAATGCGGATGGTCTCTTCGAAGCCACCAAAGAGAAGATCCCCCGTAATAAAAAACAGCTGCCTTATGCCATCGGCAATTACACCTTTGTGGCAGGCGATGTCCACCAATGGACGGATTGGGGGATAGACTACTTAAAATATGACTGGAATCCCATCGAGGTCCCCGAGACCCGCGCCATGTATGAAGCGCTGCGCAACAGCGGCCGTGACATCATCCTCAGCCTCTCCAACAGCGCCCCCTTCGACGGCGCAGCCGACTGGGCGCAATGGTCCAACTGCTGGCGCACGGGCGGGGATATACGCGATAACTGGAAAAGCCTGAAAAGCCGGCTCTTTACACAGGACAAATGGGCCCCTTTTGCAGGACCGGGTCACTGGAACGACCCCGATATGATGATCGTAGGCTACGTGGGTTGGGGCAAAGGACCAAGACCCACCCAGCTCACACCGGATGAACAATATACCCATGTCAGCGCCTGGTGCCTTATGTCGGTGCCCCTGCTCCTGGGCTGCGATCTCACAAAGCTGGATGATTTCACTATCGGCCTTCTTACCAACGACGAAGTATTGGCCGTCAACCAGGACCCGCTGGGCCGGCAGGCTACGGTGATCTCCCGGCAGGGCGACGCAGGCGTAATGGCAAAGGACCTGGAGGACGGTACGAAAGTAGCGGGCCTCTTTTATCCCGGAGACAGCGCCACGCAAAAGGTGACACTTCGCTGGACGGATCTTGGAATTAAAGGGAAATACATCGTCCGCGATCTTTGGAGACAAAAAGACCTGGGTGTATTCGAAGGAGAATTCTCCACCGACATAAGAAGACACGGGGTCATGCTGGTAGGACTACGGAAAAAATAAGCCGGGTCCCCCGGATGTCTCCTACAAAACCCCATGCACGGTCGCGACGCCTGAAACAAGCCCTTCGCCTTCCGCACGGAAAAGTACATCTCCGGGCGACTTCGCAGCATCCGATTGTATGATGACCTGACATTTGCCGCTGAACAGCTTGCGCTGCCAGTCCCGGGCGGCAAACTTATCCGGCTCATGACTGCTGGGATCGCCATTACCTACACCAACGATATGGGCGCTGCCCGTAAGCGAAAAGTGAAGCAGGTTGGCCGCATCCGGCACCTCCAGCCCCTGCCTGTCCACCACGGAGATATTGAATACGGTGGCATCCTCGCCATCCAGCCTAAAGCTGGTCCTGACAGGTTTCACGATGATACGATAAGCTTCACCCGTCGTTTGTACCACGGCGGTCAGCTTCTTTCCCTTCTTATAGGCAATGGCTTCTAATTTGCCGGGAGCATAATTGACGGTCCATTCGAGATGTCCGTTACGTGGCATGTCCTTCTTCCCCAGACTCTTCCCATTCAGCAGCAGCTCTACATTATCCGCATTGCTGTGCACCCATACGGGTATGGGCTGTCCTTCCTTACCCTTCCAGTTCCAGTGCGGCGCGATATGCAGCACGTCCTTGTCCGTCCACCACGACTGATAATAATAGTAAACAGTCTTGGGAAATCCGCACATATCCATGATGCCAAAATGAGAATTGATATCCGGCCAGGCAAAAGGCGTAGGCTCGCCCCGGTAGTCAAAACCTGTCCAGGCAAATCCACCCATGAACCACTCCCTGTCGGCAGCTATCTTCCACCAATGCTCGGCGGTGCTGGCCCACGGCGGCGCCACGCTGTCATAATCCGGCACATAGGCATTGACG
>DASZWE010000147.1:0-15131 GCA_035546735.1 Puia sp. | reverse complement strand
GATCTTAACCTTATCCGCTATTTTTTCGGTCCGGGGGAAAAGCAACCAGATCCCCGCCGCCACGAGCAGCACCGCCGCCGCGACGGCCATCACTTTTCGGTATCCGATCCGCCCGCCCCTGTGAGCCACCGTCCTCGCCATGGTCTCCGGCGCCTCGATATCCATCCTCGCCTCCCTGTCCGCCGCCGTCCTCATTCCTCGCAGCTTCCTCAACCCCTCCTCCGCATCCAGCTCCGAAAGGAACGCCCCCATCCCCAGCTTCGACGCCTTCTCCTCCAGCTGCCGCCACTCCCTTCGGAACACAGGATCGGACAATAGCCGCTCCTCCAGGACATGCTCCTCCTCGAGGCTGATGCTCCCGGACAGCTTCTCTACGAATAGTTGTAATATTTGTTCTTTCTCGCTCATGTTTCCGGCATCTCACCCCTCAGGAACTTCAGCCCTGTCTTTAAATGCGTCTTTAACGAATTGATGCTGATACGCATGGCATCAGCCGCATCCTGGTATCTTTTACCATGTATATATACCATTTGGATCGCCCGCTTCTTTTGATCCGGCATCTCCTCCAGGGCAGCCTGCAGCTGCCGGTAGTGATCCGATACTCCCTCCTCATAGATCATTTCCCCGACCTCTTCCTGCCACGCGGCATATCCCCTTCTCGTCCTGTCCTGTACCCGCTGCTTCTTAAGATGGTTGATACAACGGTTCTTGACAGCCAGAAAAAGATACCCCTTGATATCATCATGGAAGTGAACATACAGCTGCCTGTCCCATATATCGAGGAAAAGACTCTGGACAAGGTCCTTGGCTTCCTGTCCATTCTTTAAAAAAAAGTAGGCGCTGGCGCACAACAGCGAATAATACTTAAGATACAGCTCGTCAAAGGCGGTAAGATCACCCTCTTTCAGGCGGCTGATCAGAGCTGTATCATGCTGGAAGGCCATGCTTAAAAGTAGAGGTTTTTCCCAGTGAGATACAACACAAACGTTTGTGTAAATTTCCCGCTTATCGCAAACTCTGATAGATCAGTTGTTCTACTTTCTCGGCAAGATCCCCATGACTGTTGGGATTCTCCTGCGTCATGATCAGACACACCAGCCCCGCTTTGGGGTCCGCCCAGTAAGTGGTCCCAAAGAATCCTCCCCAGTAAAAAGATCCCGCATTGAGAGGCCCGCGGGCGCCGGACAGCTCGCTGGTCATACCAAAACCCAGCCCGAAATTGTCCACGCCATTAAAAAGAAAGCTCAATTGACCACTCGTCATCATCTGTACCGTGCGAGGGGATAGGATACGAACCCCATTATAAATACCACCATTCAGCATCATCTGCAGGAATATGGCATAATCATACGCCGTCGAGGTAAGCCCGCCCCCTCCCGAGAAATAATGTTTCTCCTTCAGGGGATAGTCGGGATCGATGGTGGTACGCTCCTTCGTCCATCGGACAATATGATGCAGGCTGTCCTCCATATACACGGTCGTCAGCCGGTCCGCCTTGCTGGCAGGCACATTGAAATAGGTATCCTTCATTCCCAGGGGCCGGAAGATCCGCTCCATACAAAACTGCTCCAGGTTCTTGCCGCTGATCACCTCCACCAGACACCCCAGCACATCGATGCTCAGGCTATATGTCCATTTTTCCCCTGGCTGACTCCCCAAAGGCAGCTTTGCCAGCGCGTCCATCCGCTCCCTCAGGTCACGATCGATGACTCCCAGCCCCGACGGGATACCCGCCTTGGCATAGATGGCCCGCATCTTCTCAGTCCCGATAGCCGGATAATCCAGCCCTCCGGTATGGGTCAGCAGGTCCCTGAACGTGATATCTCTATTAGCCGGCACCGTGGTATAGGTGGTATCCGATGCATGAAACTCATGCAGGACGGACGGATGCCGCCAGGCGGGTAGAAAATCCGCAATAGGCTCATCCAGCGTAAACTTTCCCTCCTCATACAGGATCATCACGGCCGTGCTCACCAACGCCTTGGTCTGGGACGCTATCCGGAAAAGGTCATCCTTATGCATGAGCCTCCCGCTTTCCGCATCGGCATAGCCATATCCCTTGTATTGTACGATCTCGCCCCCCTTCACTACCAGCGTCACCACCCCATGCACCCATCCCTTGTCGATGTAGGAATTGACCAGAGTGTCGACCCGCGCCAGCCGGCCATAATCCACATCCTTTCTCGGTACCTTGCTGACGGTAATGGATTGACACCGGACGGCAATGCATTGAAAAAGTAAGACCGTCACCAACAAAGGCCGCAATCGCTTGTTCATACGGGAAAATAAAGTTTATGGGAAAGTACTTAAAATTGGTCATTTTCTCACTGTTGGCTCTCTCTTTCACCCCAACCCCCACTCCCCTCAGCCATCATCCGGCATCCGATGGTCCGGCCCCGTCCTCCCCCAACGACAATGGCTTCCCCCCCACCAACGACGGTTTCGCCCTCATCGAACTCTTCACGTCCGAAGGCTGCTCCAGCTGCCCTCCTGCCGACGACCTGGTAGCCTCCCTCCCAAAGACCTACCCCTCCGGCGTCTATATCCTTAGTTTTCACGTAGATTACTGGGACCGCATGGGCTGGAAAGACCCCTTCAGCCAAGCCGGCTTTACCCAACGCCAAAAACAGTATGGGGACGTCTTCATGCTCAACAGCATCTATACCCCCCAGGTCGTCGTCAACGGCAGGACCGAAATGGTAGGCTCCGATAAAAACCGCCTCCGGCAAGCCATCGACGACCAGCTGGCCCATACCACCAACCCTCCCATCGACGCTACCGTCCATGCCACAGACAAGACAGTCACGATAGAGTATACCTTGCCAAACAAAACCCGGGCGGCCTTACAGGCCGCCCTCATACAGCTGCAGGCCTCCACCGCCGTAAAGAAGGGAGAGAACGCAGGCCGCCAGCTCCACCATGCCAATATTGTCAGGGACTTGAAGTCCTCCACAAAGAACAAAGGCTCTTTGTCCCTGTCCCTTCCCGCCGGCCTGACGGCCGCGGATTGTAAGGTCATCGTATTCCTCCAGGACAAAGAAACCCTGAAAGTAGAGGGAGCCCGCCTCCTCGACATCCATTGAAGTCGCCCAATACGCCAAACTATGCAAAATACGACACCTGTTCTGACGATCATCCTTGCCTGGCTGGTGGCCGGCACTTTAGACATATCTTACGCCATCATCACCTGGGGCCCCGTGTTCGGCAAGATCAGCGCCGCACAGCTCCTCCAGGGCATCGCCGGCACCCTCATGGGAAAGGACGCCTTTACAGGCGGCATCCCCACCGCCCTGGTCGGACTGGCCATGCACTACGGCATCAGCCTCGCCTGGGTCATGGTCTACTTCTTCATCTTCCCTTACCTGCCGCTTCTATCCCGGAATGCATTCGGCAGCGGCATCCTGTATGGTGTATTCGTATGGGCCATGATGACCCTTCTCATCGTCCCCATGATAACAGGACGGGCCTGGAGCTATAGCACCGTGCCTTTTCTAAAAAGCATCGCCCCCATGATCCTCCTCTTCGGACCTGCCATCGCATTCATCATAGGAAAACATTATGCCCGTGTCACTGACCCGCAGCCCGAATAGCCGCATTCTCTCCGCACAAGTATTGGCGCCCGGTCTCAGACCCGGGCATTTTTGTTTTATAACGGGTTTGATAACGTAATAACTTTGTACGCTTATAACCTGTCGTATGAAATATGCTAAGTACCCGTTTACAGTGGGCGAAGCCCACACCAAGTATGAATTCACAAGTGAGGGACACAAGGGCAGCATAATAAAAACCGTCGTTTATGCTCAAATTAGAAGTGGCATCTTTAACCTTTCATTTGGCGACTGGAATTCAGAAATTGATAAAATGGACGATTCCATTACATCCAATAATGGTGACAGAGACAAGGTGCTGGCCACAGTTGCTGCCACAGCCATCGAATTCACAAACAATTATCCGGGCGCTTTGATATACACAGAGGGCAGCACTCCCGCAAGGACAAGGCTTTACCAAATGGCGATTGCAAAAAATCTGGAAGAAATAAGCGAAAACTTTGAGATTGAAGGATATATAAATAGGATTTGGGAGCCATTTCAAAAAGGTCGTAACTATGAGGCCTTCTTGGTCAAAAGAAAATAATATGGTAGATTTGTTATCATGTCCCACAAAGTAGAAAACGATAAATTGGAACAGATACAAATTACGGTAGTCCCGGATAATCAAATGCCTGACTACCACAATGACCCTACAGTCATCGCCGCGGTGGAAAGAGCCCGCGCTTTCCTTGAAAAAGCTGGCCTCCCCAAAGGCTGGGATAAGAATAACAACTTTAAATCTTCTCCGCAGCCCGAATAGTATATTTCAACTCCCCCTTGGGAGCCAGCTTCACCGCCTTCAACAGCACCCTATACACCGCCCTCCCATTCCAGTGCTGCCTCACCCCCTCATCCTCCGGCTCCTTATTCTCGATCTTTTCCACCGCGGCATCCCAGACCGCACCATCATAATCCAACCACACCCGCTCACCCGCATCCGTGACAAATACGATCCTCCCACGTCCGCTCAGCTCCACGTGACATACAGTCATAAAAGATTGCGTAAGACGCTCCATGGGCTTGTTCATCGCATATACATCACTGACAGCAATGCCCCCCTTACCTATCTTCACCGTCCGCTGCCATGACTGTATACCCGCCTCCGCGGGATAGGCCTTCCCGATATCCATGACCAGCGAGCTGCCCCCGCGCCCCGCTTCATACTTTACCCCTGACGCCGCATACTGCCTTCCCGCCTTTTGCTGATATCCATTGATGACAGGCAGGTTGTGGTAGGCCGAAGTATTGAACCAGAGATCATACCGGTGACTGGAAAAAGTACGCGCCGTATACGTGCCCGACCCCACATCGATGATAACAGGCTCTCCATGATCATAGACGACAAAATCACCCACATCATTGTGATTGTGACTCTCCGCATTGTGCCCCCCATGCGACGCAACAAACATCCCCTTATCATTACGCGCGGCCATCAGCTGCACATCGGCAAACCAACAATCCCTGACAGCTGGCGCTGCGGGAGCATAGGCCGCACACTCTTTTAATACCAGCGCATCATACAGCGTACGCGTGCGATGGAATTGCTCATACGACACCCCTCCCGAAGGATATTGATGATAGATCCAGCTCCCGAATCCCATCATCAGACTGTCCTGCATGGCCTTGCCCGCATAATACAACATCAGCCCATCCGGTATGATCTGCGGCGCGGCATCGGCCACATTGATATAGTACTTCCCCGCTATATGCGTCTTGTAGATATAAGCCCCCATCTTTTGTATGATAGGCGCATGAAAGATATTGATCTTCCCCTTGCTGGCGTCCGACAGCAGGTTCAGCACATCGAAAACACAGCCACCGGCCGCGCTCCAGTACCCCGGCCCCTCATCACAGCCGCCGTCATCGCCAAGCCCATTGATATATTGATCCGTATAATGCATCACCCTTTCGACTGCATCGATACGCCGCGCCTCGTCCTTCTCCAGCACCAGCGCCGCCGCCAGGTAGTTCGACATCACCCAGGGCGCCCAGTTGTTCAACTTTACATCGCTGCGGCCCGCTCCCAGGTATCCATATTTCTGTGTTTGCATGGGTACGAACACACGCCGGTTCACTTCATAATAGATACGCCGGCGCACCAAAGGAGATATCTTTTCCAATACAGGTCCCGCGAAATAGTCCGTCCATGCCATGACAGCCGCCGTCTCCGCCGTAAAAAGATCCACCGTGGGGTCTTCCACATCAGGCAGCCCAGCCCCCGCCTTCTGTATCCCCAGATGAGCCGGCAGCCCCCAATAGCTTTCTTCACAAATAGACCACACCCCATCCAGTATCTTGTCCGCAAATCTACCCTTCCCTTCCAGCATCTCCGCATACACAAGCGCACACAATGCATTCCTTTTTTCGAACGACGCCTTCTCATACCGTGCCCGGTTGCCTGTCCGGACAAACTCCAATATGAGGGTCGCCGGTAGCGGACGAAATTCAAAATGAAGGGCATCCTCGCCACCCTTGATGATATTCCGCACCGTCGAATCCGGCAGAAGGGCGCGCCACGCCGCGGGAGATTGAGGGAAAGGATGAAAGTCGTCCCGTGGTATCAGCTCCGATCGCAGCCCCGGAACATAGGATTGCAATAGATTTCGTTGGGTCACCTGCGCCCGCCCGTCGGAAAAGGCCAGCATAAAAAGGATAAACAAGAAATAGGGTCGCATACGATAGATTTGATTCTATCGTAAATTTATGGGTTTTGACCCATCTTAATGAAGATCCGGGTACCTTCATGAGGATGTTTAGCCCATTCCATCAGCAAGGGGCTTTCAATAGGCTCATAAATGCCCTTCTTATTGACATCATCCGGCAGCTGCTTCACCGGCTCCAGCACAAAGTAATGCGGCTCCATATAATCGGGGCGATTGTCATGTGCAAAGCCGTTTACGATCACGTATTTAAATCCCATTTTCTTTAATTCATCCAAGGCTTCCTGAGTAAGTTCATTATTCATAATAGCTCCTTGCTTCTTTTAATGGACGCATCGAGATCATCCGTTACATTGGCTTTGCCGATGGCAAAAAGCAGCCTGGCGTCCTTCAATTCCTTCATCACCTGCTGACTGTGCACCTCCGACAGGATCAGCCGGGTGCGATGCCGTTTGCATTCCTTATATACCTCGAAGAGGGCTTTTATACCCGAAGCATCGATGATAGGCACATGCCTCATCCGGATGATAAACACCTTGGGAGGCCTTTCGATAAATTTTATGGCGTCCTTGAATTTATACACCGCACCAAAGAACAGCGGTCCCGTTATTTCAAATATTTCTACATCCGCAGGCAACACAACCCGCTCCATAGCGCCGTCGCCTGTATCCTCCAGCTGCCCCTTCAACGGACTGACATCACTAAATTGGATCATCTTCCGCATGAAGAGGAACATAGCCAGCACCATCCCTATTTCCATGGCAAGCGTAAGATCCACCAGGACGGTAAGAAAGAAGGTGGTCAGCAGCACCACCACGTCACCCCGCGGCCCTCTCAGGACGGACAAAAAATTCTCCCATTCGCTCATATTATAAGCCACCACCACCAGGATGCCTGCCAGGGTTGCCATGGGGATCATAGCCGCCCACTTGCCGACACATAACATGATCAATAATAAGGTCACCGCATGCACTATCCCGGCGACAGGTGTACGTCCTCCATTCTTTACATTCGTGGCGGTTCGCGCAATGGCGCCCGTAGCGGGTATCCCGCCGAACAAAGACGAAAAGATATTGGCCCCACCCTGCGCCACCAGCTCCATGTTGCTTCGGTGATTCCCCCCGATCATGCCATCCGCTACCACAGCCGACAACAGGGATTCGATCCCTCCCAGCAGAGCAATAGCAAAGGCGGGCCTGATCAACCCCTTGATGGTCTCCATATCCAGTCGCGGTACGGACGGTGCAGGCAGGGAGGAAGGAATGTTCCCAAACCTGCTGCCGATGGTCTCCACAGGGAGGCGAAAGATCAAAGCGGCCAGCGTCGTCACCAGGATGGCGATCAGTGATCCCGGTATCCTATGCGTCACCTTAGGCCAGAAAATAATAATGACGATGGTCACAGCACCCAGCAGCATGGAATAAGCGTTGACCGAGGCGATATGCGCCGCATAAACCTTCCACTTGTAAAGGAAATCAGCCGGCACTGCACCCGTTATCTCGAGCCCCAGCAGATCCTTTATCTGCGATGAAAAAATGATCAGGGCTATGCCGCTGGTAAATCCGACGATAAGAGGATAGGGTATGAATTTTATGACAGTCCCCATCCTGGCCAGCCCAAGGAAGATGAGCAGTACGCCCGCCATAAAGGTAGCTATCGTGAGCCCTTCCACTCCATATTGCTGTACAATGCCATAAACAATGACAATAAAGGCGCCCGTCGGCCCGCCGATCTGCACCCGGCTGCCTCCCAGCGCTGAAATGATAAACCCCGCAATGATGGCCGTAAACAGCCCCTTCTCCGGAGATACTCCCGAGGCTATCGCAAAAGCTATTGCCAGTGGCAATGCAACAACTCCTACGATCACACCTGCCATTATATCCCTTCCGAACTGTTGCCGGTCATAATACTTCAACGTCTCCAGGAGCTTGGGTTTGAGCATGTCTGTCGATATTACTTTTTGATCCAGAATTTCAACAGCCTGTCCATTTGTGCCTCCACCATGTGATAGCCGGGCGGTATCTCTTCTTCCAGGCTATGAAATGTGACGACCCGCGTACCGGAAGGCATTTCCCTTAGTTTATGATACAATCGCCTGTTGTAATAATTATACAATTCCACGGAATAGTCTATGCTATCGTCGATCTTATCCGTATCGATGAGATTTTCATAAAAGGAATTATAAAAGTAAAAGCCCTCGAACAACCTAAAATCCAGCTGGGTGAAATTGCCGTGTATAAATCTGACATTCCCCAGCCCGAGCGTCTCGCGCGCATTTTCAGCATGTGCCACGAGGTCGCGACGCTGTTCTATACCGTAAAAGACAGCAGATGGCGCCAGGTGGGCAGCCGCCAGACAAAACTTACCAACTCCGCTGCCAACATCCAGTATATGCTCACCGCCTGCCGGAGTCAGGTACTGTACTACCCGGTAAGTCACATGCAGCGGAGTCCAGTGTTTGAGAGCGAGTAACCGTATCGATGGAGGATATAAATGATGGAATCGGGCGTCTGTTTCGAACCAGTTATTTTCTTCTCGCGAGGCAACTGCACTTGACATGCTGCAAAGATAAAAGTTACAATAAGCTGCCGCCGTATTGTAGACTACCACAAAAAGTGATATATATCACCTAAAAAAGGGTAATTTTAAACTTACTATGAGCATAAGAGGCATATTCCCCATCGACAAATGGGACTTTAAAAGTCAATCCATTCTGGCAGGTCTTCCAAAAGAGGATTGGGCCTCTCTTACCATGCACATGAGCACACAGGTATATGACAAGGGAGAGATCATCTTCCGCGAGGGCGCCTATCCCACAGGTATCTTCTATATCATGTCGGGCATGGCCAAAAAATACAAGCTGGATAAGGAAGGAAAAGAACAGATCATTTATGTCGCGAACACGGGCGAGCTGATTGGTTACCATGCCATCCTGGAAGAGGACAGATATCCCGATTCCGCCGCCGCGCTGGAAGAAAGTAAGATAGGCTTTATTCCCAAAGAGGATTTTTTAGAGGCGCTCCGGCACTCGGCCATTTTAAACAGGCGGCTATTAAAGACGCTCAGCCATGAGTTTGCAGTGCTGGTCAACAGCATTGCTCTGTTTGCAAGCCGCCCTCTCCGCGAACGGCTGGCCATTCAGCTGATCATATTGAGAGAAAAATATAAAGTGGAATTTCAACCCGGCATGTTCGTTGAAATAAATATGTCGAGAGATGATCTGGCCAGCCTGGTGGGAGCGACAAGAGAGAACGTACTAAAAATACTGGCCGAGTGGAAAGAAGATGAGGTCATAACCACCAAAGGAAGAAAGATCATAGTAACAGATGTCCCAAAGCTTTTGAAAATCGCCAACTATTGACTCCTCCTGCATTTACGAGGCTCCGAACACTGGGGTTCCATCACTCAGGTGTATTGACAAGCACCGCCCTTGTCGGTACGCTCCGCCTGCCCGCGGACGTTATCACAATAGTCCGCAACACACGGGTCTCTCCCTTCGGTACGGAAATATCCAGCGGCAATATATATTCCCAGTCTGTATCCCCGGGTTCCCTGTCATTTAAAGTATAATAGATCTTTGCTCCCGGTACGGGCGATTGCAGGGCGAAATGAAAAGAGGCCCCGTGAAGTGTCACCGTACTGTCCGCCACACCGATAGCCGCAGGCACACGGTAATTGACGCCGGCAGCATCCAGCCGGGCCAGATGACGCGGCACCCGCACCTGCGAAAAATCCGCAAAATCCTTACGGGACAGGGGCGACCAGCCTACCTCCGAGAGGGCATACATACGCGGCAGCGTCATGTATTCGACCTTGGCGGGCGTACCGATAAATTCCGTCCAGACATTACCCTGGACGCCCTCTATATATTGCTGCTGCTCTTTTGTCAATGACGCAGGCACCGGATCGTAATCATAGGTCTGCTGCAGGGGCGTATAACCGCCGATGTTGACAGGCTCTTTATCGTTCCGGCTCTGGGCATAGTCAAGATACATCCCATTGGTGGAAGGGCTCATGATCACCTTATGATGTTGCTGGGCAGCAGCAATTCCTCCCTCCTCGCCCCGCCAGCTCATGACAGTGGCATTGGGCGCAAGCCCTCCTTCCAATATTTCATCCCAGCCAATGATATTCCGCCCCTTGGTCAGCAGGAATTGCTCTATGCGCTGGATAAAATAGCTCTGCAGTCCTTTCTCATCCTTCAACCCCTTTTTACGGATCAGATCCTGGCAGAAAGCATTCCGGACCCAGGGCGTCTTCTCCGCCTCATCACCTCCGATATGAATGTATTGGCCGGGGAATAACGTCACCACCTCCGTCAGTACGTCTTCCAGGAAATGAAAGGTCTCTTCAGTGGGACAGTATAGGATATCGAAGGCCCAGTCCATCTTCGCGGAGGTGTCCAGGGGACATTTCAGCGACGGATAAGCCCGCAGGGCAGCCCCGGAATGCGACGGCATCTCGATCTCCGGAACCACTACGATATGCCGGTCGGCCGCATAACGCACTATTTCCTTTATCTGGTCCTGTGTATAGTACCCCCCATACGTTACGCTGTCGGGCCAGTCCCTGTTCCCGGCTACCTCGCCCTGCAGGCGATACGCACCCACCTGCGTCAGACCGGGGTATTTTTTTATCTCTATCCGCCAGCCCTCATTATCGGTCAAATGCCACTGAAATCTGTTCAGCTTGTACGCGGCCATCCTGTCGAGAAAGGCTTTGACAGCATCCACCGTAAAGAAATGCCGGCCAACGTCCAGCAACATTCCCCGATAAGCCAGTCTTGGATAGTCCTCGATATAGGCGCATGGGATATCTTTCTTGTCCGCCAGCAGCTGCAGCAGTGTTTGTATCCCATAGAATAACCCCGCTCCCTTTCCTGCAATGACAATCTTCCCGGCGCCGATGGTCAGCCGGTATCCTTCTTCCGGAAGCCCGTCCGTACCCGATGTCGTCAGTTCGATAAAAGAGGAGGCTGCCTCTCCCATGCTGACCTTATACCCATTGTGCTTCAGCCAGTCGGTCAGCCACTTCACTTCAGACGCAGCTCCCGCATCGGCCCTGACAAAAACCGTTGTACCCAGCTTGAATTTTCCCATAGCAGGCTTGATGATCACAGGAGCGGGAATAATACCCAAATTGGGGTCCGAAGCCGCCCTCTGACTGAATGCCAGACAAGGCATCAGGGAGATCCCAAACAGATATATAACTTGTTTCATACCCATAATATACGCAATGACCAGGTTCCTGCCACAAGGACGAAAAAAAATCTTTTGTATCTTGGGCCATAACCTCTACCTATGTCCCTGATTGCGGTCAGCCGATTGTACCATTTTATACAAAGTAATTTTAAGATATTATTCTGGCCGGTATTTGCCGCGACCTTCATCGTGGCCTTTCTCCAGCTAAAAGACCAGACCTGGCTTACAAATAAAAAGGCCCCTAAAGGTATCGTTTCTCTCGAGCTGGGCCCTACCCGCGCAGACGATATCGCCATCATTCAATCCTGGGAACAGGATACGCTGGATCGCTCCACCGCCGATCCATGCAGCGTCACCCCATCCACCATCAACATACTCCATAAAGCCCGTACCGATGTCCGGATGGACTTTCTCTTCATACTGCTCTACACAGCCCTGGGGATTATCATAGTTGCCGCCCTTCAAAGCCGCATTGGCCGGGCGGATAGATGGTACAGCCATGTCCTGCTGGCACTGCCCCTGGTAGCCGGCGTCTGTGATGTCATAGAGGATATAGGCATGCTGCAATTTATCCGTGATGGTATTGATAATACATCCCACGCCGGCGAATTCACAGCCCATCTGACGCACACGGTAGCTTCGATCAAAATGGCCATCCTGATCTTCCTCCTCTTCCTCTATCTCCCCTTTACCCTCATCATAAAAGATAAGGGACTTCAAAAGCTGTCGGGGTATATTCGTAATAAGAGCATCCAGCTATTCCGCTATAGGGTCATCCTCATTGGGGTAGTGGCCTTTTCTCTCCCTATCTGGATAATGGACCAGGGACAGGACCTGCTCGTCAACAGCAATTCCAGCGACGATGGCGTTGTTCTCTTTGTGGGTGTCGTATGCATGGCCGCCCTGCTCAACTGGTGGCTGGCCAAGCTATTCTTCGAACAGGAGTATAAAGGCCCCGTATGCCCCATGGTAGAACCCGTGATCACCGACCCCATCCGTGAAGCGTCGGAAAAAAAGGTATCCCGCTATCTGGGTGTGGTGACGATCATCATTCCGGCTACAGCGATATTGAATGCCCTCCGGGCCCTTCGCATACACTATCCACTGGATATCTTTCCACCCATCATATGGCTCACGGCCCTGCTCGCTCTTTTCTTCGTCCTGATAAAATACGACCTGGCATGTAAGGCCTGGCACTGGTTAAAGGATCGGCGGAGCGAAACAGCCGCGGATCTCATCACCGTCATGTCCTGTATCACGCTTGCATTTGTAATACCCTCCCTTGTCCGGCTCTTCATCCTGAAAGGAGATAGCTACACACCCGCCTCGCTCGTATGGCTTTTCTTCCACCTGCTGTTCGTGGCATGCGCTTTCTGGATATTCGTCAGCACCCGCAGCAATATATTCACGGGGCGGGGATGGATAGGTCGCCACATCGGCTGGCCCATTATCCTCGGCAGTCTCCTGCTGGCCCTTCTTTTCGTACTCTTCAACATCTTTCCCTCATTGGTGCTGAAGCTGGACTGTAATTACCTCGCCCTTCCCGTCCTGCTGGCCGGTATCATCTTCTACATTATTCTCTTCACTTTATTGATACGCCTCAGCCTCTGGCTGAAGATCAACCTGGTATTCTTCCTACTCACCATTGGGCTCATCCTGGCGATCAGCATCCCCAACGACTTTCACGCGGTACGTGTCACTTCATCCGCCCGCGTAGCGAGCGCTGCCCCGCCAACCCTCAATGATTATTTCAAAGGCTGGCTCCTTCAACGCAAGGACGAGATACTCGATGGCCCCGATAATTACCCCATCTTTCTCGTCAACACCTATGGCGGTGGCATCAAGGCAGCCTCCTTCACCAATATGGTGTTCTCCTGGCTTGACAGCACGCTCATACGCACCTCAAAAAACCATAGAGGATTCGAACATTTCGTCTTCTCCATCAGCGGCGCTTCGGGAGGCACCATCGGCGCTACCATACAATGTGCCTATCGGTACAGACATCTCGATAGCAATGCGGCCGCATACAGCCTGCAACGTTTCCGGGATTTCTACCGGCACGACTTCCTCACACCTGTGCTGGGTAGTATGATAGGACGTGATGTCTGGGCTTCCGCGGTCGGCTATCCCCTGTGGCAGGATCGGGCCACCATACAAGAGCGTATATGGACAGACTTCGGCCGCACCAGCCTGGACATACCTCTCGACAACACTTTCGATTTTCTGTGGGATACCTCCGCTGCCAACCCCGCGCGCTACGAGGTCCCGCTGCTGTTTTCCAATACCCTGAATGTAGACGATGGATTAAAAGGCATCATGGCCCCTGTGGAGCTCTCAAAGGCAGATTTCCCGGGCACGATCTTCATACAAAAAAGACTCCCCGCCGGTACCTGCCTCCCCCTGATCACCGGCGCCTTTCTCAGCGCCCGCTTTCCCTTTATCAGCCCCAGCGGCAAGATGGGAGCAGGCTATCATTTTATGGATGGTGGTGGGAAGGATAATTCCGGCGCCTCCACCTCCGAAGACATCTTTATCAGCCTGGCCCGCCAGGGCTGTCATCGTACAGACGACAGCCTGTTTATGCAGCTGATGAAAAAAGTGCGTTTCTATTTCGTATCCATCACCAACAGTCCCTACTACAATCCTGACACCCGGCAATTGGTCTCCAATAGATTTGAACCCATCAGCCCGATCATAGGCATCATCAACAGCGGCATCTATGGTAACGCTATGTCGGCGGACAATACCCTCCAATATCGTTATATCTCCGACTCCGCACAGTTTCCCGGCATCCGCACCGACTATTCCTCCGTCTGGATCACCGCTACCTGTGTGAAAGAAGCAGGAGGCTCATTTTATTCACCCGTCCTCCCCCTCGGCTGGCAGATATCCGCTCCCTCGCTGGAAAGATTATCCCGCACCTTCGACCCGGACATGATCCGGTCGTATAATCCGGAAGGGCTCAGAAAAATTTTACAAGTGACTAATGGATTTTGACAACACAGGCCGTTCAACGTCTAATGATCAATAGATACCTGATCAGCTAATTGAAAGACGATATTTTCTTTTACAATATCTGTTATATTGACGGGAGGGATGATAATGGCAGCATCTACTTGCCCTTCCGTCTTTGTATGAAGGATACCTCTTAATGTGCCTACCATTAAGCTAGCTAGATGCTGAGCTGGTAAAACGGCCAAGGTCATAGTCTTCTTCTCCTTATCGATCATGGCATCCCAATCAGACCTATCTATGAGGAAATGGCCGGTGGCAGCAATTACCATCTTCGTTTTATCATCTTGTATAAAAATGCATTTTGGTTGCACTGCAATTTTCGATTCGGAATGCGATATGGCAAATGCCACATTGATGGACATATGGATCATTTGGTCCTTATCAAATTTTTCTAGCACAGCAAATTCGTCGGTAATGATCTTGGTCCAGTTGAATCTTATGTTTTGTAGCTCAGGCATAGCGATTTTATTAGGACATGTCTAATATTCCATGTGGAGTTGCGGGGCTGGCGTTTACAACTCGGGTGAAATATTTCTGCCCGGCGTCATTGACCATTATAAGGGTTTCAAATTCGGCTTTTTGCGTCTTCCTTACCTCACAACCCTGAGCGAAGGATAGCGCATCAAACAGCGTATCGAAAGCGCCAGCTAATTCCGGGCCTGAAT
>DASZWE010000146.1:0-5345 GCA_035546735.1 Puia sp. | reverse complement strand
ATGGGGATGATGTCTCCGGTTCCATTCCGGTCGTCGTCCAGATAGGAGTAATGCATAGCGACGCCGATCCGCCCATGGTGGGGAGCATAGTGATCGAAACTGAGCTCATCGGTGATCCAGAGGGCAATGAGGAGCGTAAGGGCCATACCGGCTGCAAGACCGGCAAT
The DNA here is from genome assembly GCA_035546735.1 of Puia sp. Lineage (GTDB taxonomy): Bacteria > Bacteroidota > Bacteroidia > Chitinophagales > Chitinophagaceae > Puia. The sequence goes on along the minus strand of DASZWE010000146.1, from coordinate 5,178 downwards.
GTTGATAAATGAATGCACCCTGTTTTTCTGAAGATTGCGTATGGCAATGGTGAAAAAGTTTCTGAGCATGCCGTTGTTTTTGGAGTACAATAGAAGCACGGCCAAAAGGGTACCATTTTTGTTAAAATCTAATAATCAATTAGTTGCCGTTTTCTAATTTCACGTAATTGTCCGGTTCCGCACACCTTCATGTTCTATTTTGTACCGGCTAACTCTTTCTTTGTGGTGTCACTAGCAGGATCACACCCACAAGAGCCAGTACACCACCTGCATAAGGAGGCCAGTTCACCGTGTGTTCCTTGTCAGCAGAAACATGCAACGGACCGGCATCGACAACTTTCTCTTTCTTCGTGAAAGAAAATCCGGTCCAGATCATCATGACAACACCAACGATAAGCAAAATAGCACCAAGGGTCTTTTTCATTTTATGTAAGTTAAGTACATACGTATCCGTTAAAAGTCATGCAATAGCTGTGCCACCACTCTTTTGGATAAATTCTAACTCATCATAGGATGGCTTCCCCAGCAGCGTAAAGCTGTCCCTTCTGTGGCACGATCTTTTAATCTTCCATGTTATTAATTAACTATCTAAAATTTAAGCTTATGTTACGCTGGACAATAATCTTTTTGATAATCGCTATCGTAGCCGGTATCTTCGGATTCTTCGGCATCGCAGCTGGAGCCGCTTCCATTGCCAAGATCTTGTTCTTTATTTTTATCGTGCTGTTCCTGCTTTCCTTCATCGGAGGAAGACGCCACAGCAGATCAGACCTATAATTTTACTTTTATGAACACGAAGTCTCACCAGCAACTCAAAAAATCAAATATGATCGTTGGTAAAAAGAAAAACGCCTTTAGGCTGGTAATATTTCTAATGATATTGTCAGGCCTGTATTCAACACGAATAGCAATGGCCCAGGACAAAGCTCAGGAGAAAATAATCACCGAGAGCAAAAAAGCTAAAGCCTCCTTTCTAAAATCAGACCCGTCTATGGAAAATCTATTTAAACATTCCGCCGGATATGCCATATTCCCCAACGTTGGCAAGGGCGCAGTAGGCGTAGGCGGAGCCGCAGGTAAAGGAGCAGTATATGAAAAAGGAACGTTGGTTGGTACAGCCCAAATGGTGCAGGTAACAGTGGGCGCACAGGCAGGAGGGCAAGCCTACCGGGAAATAATCTTTTTCGAGAACAAAGATGCGCTGGATCGCTTTATGCAAAATAAAGTTGAATTTAGCGGACAGGCCTCGGCAATAGCCGTCAAGGCGGGCACATCTGCCAATGCGAATTATAGAAATGGCGTAGTCGTATTTTCTCAGGAAAAAGGTGGCCTAATGCTGGAAGCATCCCTGGGCGGACAGAAATTTACATATAAGTCATTAAAATAAGTCAAACCCACCGATATCGAAGCCGCTGATCTCAGCGGCTTTTTCCATTCACCCCCCTCGCAAATTTATTCTTCACCAGATACTCCTCACTCTCCTTTATGGCCTGGTACACATCCATCGCCACCACATCCATCTCGATAACCATCCATTCGATATTGGGTCTCGCAGCCTTGGCAATAGCGGGAACATTTTGCGCCCCATGACCCAGTGGCACCATGGGATCAGGCTTATCCTTTATCAGCGCATCATTATACACCGCCGGCCCATCTTTCATATGCAGGAACTTGGCACGATGACCAAACTTTGAAATGATCGCAGCAGGATCATGCCCGGCCACCTTTATCCAATAAGTATCGAGCTCAAAGAAAACATCCTCGCTTACCCCCTCCAGCAACCACTCATAAACCCACCGGCCGCCAACCTTATTACGGTATTCCCACCAATGGTTATGGAGTCCGAATTGAAGACCATTCGCCTTCGCCCAGGCCCCCGCTTCATTGTAAATACCGATGAGCTCCTTGGTCCCCTCCAGAGAGCTATATCGTTTATCTTCGGGCCATCCATGCCAGATCATGCGCTGACAGCCGAACGCTGCGGCAGTTTCCAGCACAGCGGCTTTTTTATCCCCAATGGGGATCTCGATATGGCTGGAGCATACCTTCAGACCGGCAGCTTTTACAGCGTTGGCAGCCTCTTTGACCGTGACATTCTTTGGCCAGAAAGCTGTCTCGACCATACGCACGCCGAGGGAAGCAAGTTGCCGGAGACTGCCAGGCATATCCTTGGCGATCTGGTCGCGGATGGTATAGAGTTGCACCGCTATCCTGGGTAGGCTGTCGGCACTTGCAGTGGCATAAGCCCCGCCTGGCAAGGCGGCAGCCAGCGCAGTGGATCCACTCAAAAAAAGAAACTCCCGCCGGGAAAATTGTTTTTTCATATCTAAATATTTTACAGCACAGCCCCAATGTCCTTTTCATCACAGCCCGCCCCAGCACTTTTACAGCACAGCCCCGGCGATCTTCACATCACTCCGCGCAAACGACTTACGCGCCTTGGCCTCAGCGGCAGCAGCCTCTTTCTTCCTACCCTGCCCCGCCAGCGCCGTCGCCAGCCCCGTATACGACCATCCATTGTTCGGATGGATCAGGAGGTCTTCCCGAAAAGCCTTTTCTGCCTCCTTGTATCGGCCACTCCGAATCAATACGGCGCCAAGATATTGCCGTACCGGCTGCTGCCAATCCTTCGGCTCATCATAGATCATGACATCTTCCAGACGCACGGCTGCACGTAACGATTGAATAGCCTCCGGCCAATGCTGGCGGCTTTCCGAAATAACCCCTTCCAGGATCTTTTCAGCCACCCGTGCACCGTTGATGCCGGGATTGGCATAGTTAGGCGCCGGAGCCTTCAGCTGCGGATCAGCAGTATCAAGCCTCAATGCAGACAGTTCTTTTTCCGCATCGGCCAGCAGTCCTTTCCTGGCAAAGGCGATGCCGCGACCATAATGACTGAGCACATCCGCATAAACATAGACGGAAGCCACCGGCGTCGCATGCAGTACCTCGTCCCATTTCCCAAACCGCACCTGTGTCAGCAACGGAGTCATATAAACGTACTGCATAAAGATCCCGTTGAAATCGGGTGCGCTCATCCAGCTGCTGTCGAAACTGGTACGGGTATCCATCGAAGCCTTCATAGCATCCGTATAACGGCCATCCATACTGGCGCAGGCAGCCTGCATATGCAAATTATGCACCAGGTACAGCGGAGTATTCCCGGACACGGGCGAGTACTTCCCCAGGTAATCGTAATAACCCTGCACCGCCAGCGTATTCAGCCGCCAGCCCTCGGCATAGTTCCCCGTGCGGATATAAATATGGGCAGGCATATGCACGAGATGAGATACGCCCGGCATAAGGGAAGGCAGTCTGCCAGAGACGTCGAGCGCCCTTTCAGGATGGTCGGAGGCCTCCACGGCATGGATATAATAATGAGCTGCACCCGGGTGTGCGGGATGGACCTTCAGGGTACTCTCCAGTACGGCCACAATAGGTGGAGTCCAGCTTTTGGGCTTTCCCACTCTATCGTAAAGATCCCAGGGATGCTGTTGCATCAGCGCGTCGGCATAAAGGGCAGCTATATCCGCATCGCCGGGAAATTGCCGATACGCGTCCTGCATGGCATTCGCATACAGCTGGTCAAGCTGCTCCCTGCTATGGGGCGACGAGTCGGTAGCCGAGTCGCCCGAATATCGCATACTCATTGCCCCGATGAGCACTTTTTCAGCCGGAGATACCCCGGCAGACAATGCCCTGGCCTTTTGCGCCGCCGCAAACGCAGCCGGGGAGGCGCTATAGCCATTGTCATTGATATTGGGACCATACGCAAGCGCCTCACCCCAGTAACCCATGGCAAAGCTGCTGTCGAAACGGACGCTTTTCTCAAAGGAAGCAAGCGCCTCTATAATATGGAACCCGTAATACATATTGATCCCTTGCTGAAAGTAAAGGAAGGCGCTGTCATTCTTTTCTGTGACAGGCATGCGGTAATCGCCCCAGCCGGACAGCAGCGGGATAGGATCTGCCGCCGGATCGAAGGATGCCAGGTCCGCGCCGCAACGAATGAGATTCCTTTCTTTGTTGAGCAGGGCCTGACGCCGGGCAACCCCGGAAAGGTCATTTTTTGTTGGCTGTAGTCGTACAAATCCTTCAAAAAGAAGGAGACAAAAGAGAACAAGGAGGATTCTCATGGTTAGCAGTTTTAATGGAGAAGTGCCATTTTAGATAAATTTAGCGTTTTTTATTCCCCCGCCCTGAAACCTTCCGGAAATTACAGGTACATCTACGCTTGCATTTAAAAAATACTGTTCATACCTTCCAAGCACCTGACACCACCCTATATGTGACAGTCCTATTTCCATCAGCCCCCCAATTTGATCAAAAACACCCCCATATTTGGCAAAAAGCTCCCTCTATCTCCCCTCCTAGGGGTGATATTTTTGTACCTGCCATTATGAGATCAACCTTCCACCCCCTTCGGCGGCTTGCCTTTTTTATGATGTTGATGTCCCTGACGATCCTCCCCCCCACGTCAGCGTCCGCTCAGTCTATCCACCTGCCCGCCACTTTCTCCCAGGAGCATCCCCGCCTGGAAGTGGCCAGCGCCGATCTTCCCCGCCTGCGGGAATGGATCAGCCACAACGATCGGACCCACAACACCCTGGAGCAAATGCAGCAAAGCATCGCCCCCTATGTAGCCCATTGTGAAACAGACAGCACCTGGATGCTATCCCGCTTGCAGATGTACTGGAAGACCCACTCTTCAGAAGTATATATCAACGGGGGCGTTTTTGACCATGCGGAAGGCCAGGCGCCCGCACCCACGGTAAAATTCCCCGGCGCCCGCGACAATGTCACCCCCTTCGCAGCCCCCAAACCCGAAGACCTGCTACCCTATTCGGACGATCCCCGCGGAGTCTGCCTGGTCGATCGCTCCAAACCCGGTCAGCCCATGGAATGGGTGGAAGTGGCCAAAACAGGACGGGTCATCGAATCCATCAACACCCAGCTGATGGGCATGGCTTATACCGCCGCCTGGCTCTACCGGCTCACCAATGAAGAGAAATACGCCCGCTTTGCCGTCGGCCTGTTCGATACCTATATGAAAGGAATGTATTATCGAACTACACCGCACGATATAACCCATGGCCACCACGAAACCATCGCTGGTCTGGCTACTTTTGAAGTGATACAGGAAGCAACCCTCCTCAACCATCTTACGAACACCTACGA
>DASZWE010000145.1:0-25795 GCA_035546735.1 Puia sp. | reverse complement strand
TATACGCTACGAGCTTTTTCCAGGGATAGGGCACCCGGTAGACCTTTTGCCCCCAGATATAGGAGATCACCATCATGGTGCCATAGCAGATGCAGGTGGCCCATGCGGAGGCCCAATAGTTGAACCGGGGGATAAATATGTAATTCACCAGGAGGGTGATGCCGGCCCCGATGAGGGTAATATACGCCCCTGCGCGGGTATTCCGGGTGAGCTTGTACCAGATGGAAAGGTTATAATAGATCCCCAAGAACATATTGGCAAAAAGGAGGATAGGGACTACTCCGAGCCCGTCCCACATGCGTTTGTCCCGGATGAATTGTTTCCAGATGTCCAGGTAGAGGGCGACGACGAGGAACATGAGGCAGATGGTGATGACAAAGAATTTCATCACACGGGCATAGGTGCGGGGGGCGTCGCCTTCGGCGGCCTGGCGGAAGAAAAAGGGTTCGGCGCCCATCCGGAATGCCTGTACGAAGAGCGTGATCAGGAGCGAGAGCTTGTAAACGGCGCTGTACACGCCCACGTAGAAGTCGGCTTGTTCATGGGACATCTGGAGACGACGGGCGAGCATGATACGGTCGAAAGTCTCGTTGATCATGCCTCCAAAGCCGGCGATCATCAGCGGCGAGGCGTATACGATGATCTCGCGCCATATCTTCCAGTCGAACCGCCAGCGGAATTGCAGGAACTGCCTGCTGAGCGCCAGGAACTGAAAGGCGGATGAAATGAGGTTGGCCAGCAGCACATAGCCTACGCCGAAGGTGGGGCTGTACAGCAGGTGCCAGACGCTGCTATAGGGATGCGCTTTTGCCATTTTGGGGCACAGCGATAGGAAGAACCAGGTGAAAAAGATGTTCAGCAGGATGGCAGTGACCCGGATAAAGGCAAACTGCCGGGGTCTGTTCTCGTGCCGCAGTTTGGCAAAGGGCAGGGCGGAGAGGGCTTCGAGGCCGATGATAAAGGCGGTGAAGGTGATGTATTCGGAATGCTCATCCAGGTGTATAAAGGAGGCGATGGAATGGCGGAAAAGGATGATAAGGCCGGTGAAGAAAAGGGTATTGCAGAAAAGGGAGTACAGCAGGGTGTCGTAGAGGACGCCTTCGGAGCCTTTTTGCTGGATATAGCGGAAGTAGGTGGTGTCGAGGGCATAGACCACAACGACATTCAGAAAAGGGATGAGCGCGTAAACGAGGCTCATCTTCCCGTATTCGGTGGTCCCGCTGAATATCAGGGTGAGATAGGGGGTCAACAGGTAGTTGAGAAATCTTGCGAAGATGGAGCTTACTCCATACCACATCGTCTGCCCGGCTAATTTTTTAATGCTGCTCAAAAATCTCGGTGTTTGTTCTTGATCGTCAAAAATACTTCTGTTGTTGCGATATTAACGCGCGTAAATTGGTCTTTATTCAAAAACGCATAAGGTTTTATAGTACCTTTATTACAAAATTTTATACTATGAACAGAAGTATGTACCAAAACATGCTGTTTATTGCCGCACTTGTGGGAAGTTGTATCGTGAGTGGGGGGCGGCTGTATGCACAACCGGCGTCTCCTGTGCCGCCAAAGAGCTACGAGGGTCAGGTCAGTTACCAAAAAAGTCAGCTATCGGCGGTCTTTGTCGATCTGCCCTACCCGCCGGATGTGGTGGAAGCGACCATTAAAGATTATATGGCCCAGCGGGGCTGGAAGAGTTCGGGCAGCCGGGGGTACAAGCTATATCACAATGTGCGGCTGGAAGATACTTCCTCCTCGCTGAACGACCTGCATATAAAAGTGGAGCGGAGGAGCAGCCGGGACAAGATGAGCTCGGTGGTGACGTTCCTGCCTGCGGGGCCGGGAGAGGATCCGGGGACGAGGGTGGGGCGGGATGCGCTGGCGATGAGTCGTACAGCCGCATTTGTTGAAAAAATGTTGCCGGCTATCGAGGCGGGGGATCTGGAGGACCGGATAAAGACGCAGGAGGGGGTGGCCAAAAAGGCGCAGAAAAAGCTGGGGGATCTGCATGATGACCAGGGCGACCTGGAAAAGAAGATCCGCAGTACGCAGGACGATCTGGCGAAGAACAAGGAGGATCAGGTCAAAGAGACCCAGAATATGCAGGCCAGCGTGGGAAGCGACGACAAAACGATGCAAAAATCCCATAAGCGTATGTCCAGGCTGCTGGATGATCAGACGAGCCTGCAGAAGAAGCTGGTCAAGTACCAGGCGGCGCTGGAGCAGAATAAAAAGGACCAGGAGGTCCAGCGGGGGGTGGCGGAGAAGGAGCAGCAGTCGCTGGATTCGCTGCGGATGTTGAGGAAGCATTGAGGGTCCCTCGGCGGGGGCCTGCCGGCTACAGGATATCCTCTTCCGCGATGAGATTATGCTTCAGCGCGAACACGACGACGCCGGCGGTATTTTTCACATCCATCTTTTCCAGTATACGGGTCCGGTAGCCTTCGACGGTGCGCTTGCTGAGGAAAAGCTGTTCGCCTATCTCCTGGGCGGTGTGCTGCTGGCAGATCAGGCGGATGATCTGTCTTTCCCGTTCCGTAAAAAGGTCTCCGGACTTCTTCTTTTGAGGGTCGAATTTACTTTTGACGATGAGGGAGGCCAGGCGGGCGGAGGTATGTTTGCAATAGAAGATATTTCCTTCGCTGACCGTGAGGACGGCCTCGAGTATTTCCCGCTTGTCCGCATTTTTTAGCAAATATCCTTTAGCGCCGGCTTCCAGCATTTCCACGATGAGGTCTTCTTCTTCGAACATGGAGAGGGCGATGATCTTTAGCTGCGGGTCCTGCTGCAGCATCATCCGGCAGGCTCCGATACCATCCAGATAAGGCATCTTAATATCGGTGAGGACCACATCGGGTTTTTTCTCGGCCACGAGCTGGACGAGCTCGCGGCCATTGCCAGCCTGTCCTACGACTGTCATGTTCTCCTGCTTGTTGAGCATGAGCGCAAGACCGTCCATGAAGATCTCATGATCGTCTGCTATTATCAAACAGATATTCTTTTTGTTCATACAGGAAAAGAGGATGCTGGTAAAATTAAACAATGCAGGTCAATGAATCGTCAACTAACGGGGATCTTGATAAAATAATTCGTGCCCGCACCGGGTTTGGATTCCAGCGACAGCACTCCGTTGAGTATTTCACAGCGGCTCTCCAGGCTGCGTAATCCAAGTCCCTGGCTGCCGGTGAGGGCCTTTTCCTTGTCAAAGCCACGTCCGTCGTCCTTGGCCAGGAACAGGAGATGGCCGCCTTCTTCGCTGAGGCCTATCTGCAGATTGCCTGCATGCGCGTGCTTGAGCGTATTGTGAACGATCTCCTGGATCATCCGGAAGATGTGGATCTCTTTTTCTTTAGGGACCTGTATCTCTTTGACTACGTATAACTGAATATTCAGGGATTGTTTGACGTTGACCTGGTTGATAAATTCCCGGATGGCTTCGAGGAGTCCCTTCCGTTCGAGGGTGTTGGGGAGGAGGTCATGGGAGATCCTGCGCATGCTGCCAATGATCTCGTCCAGATAGCCGGCCGTCTTGTCGAGGACGATCTTGTCCTGCGGATCTTCGATATCGACATTGCTGATGTTGAGCTTGACGGCGGAAAGGAGGGGGCCGAGGCTATCATGCAGATCGCCCGCGATACGTTTGCGCTCATTTTCCCGGATGGTGATCTCGGTAAAGATCTTTTCCCTTTGCAGGCGCATATAGCGGCGGTGGTAGCGGATGATGGAAATGAAGAAATAGACAATAATAATTGCTATGATCAGAGTGAAAAGCAGTGTAATATCCAGGATCTTATTTTCCATCTTCTGAGTAAAAATACATGCATTTGCTGTGATTGCCAACCTGTCGGTCGGTCGGGCGGGGGTTATTGCAATGTGAATCGCTGTGGTTTTGGGAACAGGAGAAATGCAATTGCATAGATGATATTGGTCAAAATATTTACATAGCCCAGCAGAAAGGTGATGGTGATGGAGATCGATATCTCCGACCGTCCCAGCCTGCTGATCTCGAGTGCCCAGTAATACACGATCATATAGACAAAATAGATGATCAGTCCGACACAGATAACGAATCGCGGGTTGCGAAAAAGATTCCTGTTGTAGTGTGTGATCATGAAATTGATCTCGTTGACTGCGAGAAGCACGACGAGAAATGAATAAAAGAATACGAAATAGGGGCTAAAATCATGGATGTGGCCAAATACGATGTTCACGACGAACCATACAAGTACGGCGAGACCCAGCAGGGCATAAAAAAGAGACTTTCTTTGACGCAGGAAGCCCCAGGCATGGAACTGCCAGGCCAGAAAAGTCCATTCCAACAACCCATAGATGTTGACAATAACAGTATTATCCTTTGCCAGGCGGATAGATATAAAGCTGATGATCTCGACGAGGAAACCGATGACCAGCAGCCAAAAAAGGGGCCGGTAGCTTTTGTCCATACGACGCCAGCGTACCAGCCCGGTAATAATGGGTAGTAGAACAGATTGACTTAACAGAAAAAGAAGAAAGTATTTCATGGGTTTTATTGCGGATCGAGCGGACTCGACGGTGGGCAGGTGGGAGGACAATGTTGTCCCGTCTCCACAGCCTGTGGATCGTCTGTCAGCGATTGGGTCTTAGCTGCGCCAGCAGGTGCTTTTGTGCTGTCAGCCGAGATAAGGTGATGAAGAATGTCGTTGCCATTGACGTCGTAAGGCACGAGGACAAATTTAACCTGTCCGTCCTTGCCCAGACCATAGTAAATGCGGATGCCGGCCGCGGGTCTGCCGGCAGAATCTTTTTGTGCGAGGAGGAGTGCGTAGGAGTCGGCGTTGAAGGCTTCAGAGTGGCCAAACTGCATCGAGTCCTTGAATCCGGGCCATTTTTTGTTAAAGGAGTCGATTGCCCTGCGGAAGTCTTTTGTGAACTGGATGGCCAGGCCCAGGGGGATGACGTGGTTCTTAACGCTGTCTTCGTTGTAAGGGGGGCGTCCGTGATCATGGTCGCCGCCGCCGCAGCTAAAAAGGGTAAAAGTAAAGGAGGCGATCAACAGGAAGGCCGGCAGGGTTAGTGTACCGGGCCTTGTGAATTTGTTCATAAGATGTCCAAATTTATTGGTGATGTAATGTCTGACAATAATACTACATCCTTACAGCAGTGGGGGTACGTATTAATGCCTGAATAAGATACGTATAAATACCTATGGATTTTCAGCAGTTATACGCTTTGAACAAATCTCCAAAAAAAGGACCTTTAAGATTGAATTTCCCTGGGTTAATCCGGGGTTTTGGAGAGATAATTTGCCAACCCCTAACCCATCTCTCGTAGAGACAAGTACCATTTACCATTAAACAAAAACGGGTCATTCCTCCATCCTTCAAGGGGTGGGGGATATTTTTTGCCGGGCCTATCCCTCCCCGCGGCGAATCTTTTTTCTGCCTTCCTTGATCTGACCCTGTCTTTTCTTGGTCTCCATCCTCTTCTCCTTTGACGCTTTGGAGGGCCTGGTGGCCACCCGCTTTTTCTCCTTTTTCAACCCCTGTTCGATCAGCTGATGCATCTTACGGATGACTTCCTCCTTATTGGCGAGCTGGCTGCGATGGACCTGTGATCGCACCTGTAAAAAGCCGTCAGCATTGATCTTACCAGCCAATTTCTTTTCCAATATTGCTTTTTGCTGCTCGTCCAGGACCGCAGAGTGGCGGATGGAGAAATATCCTTCCACCATGGTCTCGACCTTATTCACATTCTGCCCCCCTTTACCCCCACTGCGGGCAGTTTGGAAAATTAATTCTTTAGTAATATCGATTTTCATGTTACTTTCAGCGTTGACGAGCCGTCCGGTAGACGGGGGGCTATATTAAGCTGATTTTAACCTTCGTACCCGAAGTTAATTGTTAATATGGTCCGACAATTGCAAAATACCCCTAAGATATGTCCAAAGACCCATTTATCCAGGTGTCCGGCATGCGTTTTTCCAGTAAAAGGTGGTTGGTCCGACTCTTACCTCATGCAATAGCGGTGGTGGTATTTCTGCTGGTGGCGATGATCTATTGCGAACCGGTGTTGGAGGGCAAGGTACTTTACCAGGAAGATCTGCTGCAATGGAAGGCGATGGCTCAGAACTCCTTTGTCTATAAGCAGACGCATGGTCATTTCCCCTTGTGGAGCAACAGCATGTTCTGCGGCATGCCGGGGTACCAGATAGCCATGGACAGTCCGTCGACGGGTCTTCCATCCCTTTTCAATTTTTTGCTCACGCTGCACCTGCAGAAGCCGGTGAGCTTTTTTTTCACGGCCTGCCTTTGCTTTTACTTTTTAGCCCTGGTGTTGCGTGTCAACCCCTATGTTGGCATCATCGGAGCGCTGGCCTATGCGTATGCTACCTATAATCCCGTCATCATTTCGGTGGGACATGAGACAAAAATGCAATGTATTGCTCTTCTGCCCGGCTGGATAGGGTCGATGATCCTGGTACTGGAGAAAAAATACTGGCAGGGCATGGCATTGATGGCCCTTTTCTCCTGTCTGATGATCGCTACGGGCCATATGCAGATAGTTTATTACGGTTGGCTGGCTGCCGCCTTCCTCTTTGGAGGCTATGCGATACCCTGGCTCCGCCGGCGGGAGTTCCGGCGGCTGCGTCATGCGGCCCTGGTGATTGCGGGGGCCATGTTGATAGGTATACTGTCCAATGCGGTGGTCCTTTTTACTACTTCCGACTCCTCCCAAGAGACGGTACGCGGGGGCAGCGAGCTGGCGGATAAAAAGAGCAATTATACCAGCAATGGGCTGAGCGAATCGGCGGCCTTTGACTTCAGCATGTACAGGACGGAGCCGCTGGTGATGCTGGTGCCGGATATATATGGAGGCAGCACGGACCTGGAATTGCCGGCGGAGCGGTCGCATGCGGTGCGGGTGCTGCAGAAAATGCCCGCCGAGCTGGGACAGCTGGTGGGGGAAGACGGGCCCAATTACTATTGGGGAGGCGTCGGTGAGCTTTTTGCGGGGCCGCCCTATGCGGGGGCGATCATCTGCTTCCTCGCGTTGGCGGGGTTATTCATCCTGGACGGGAAACATAAATGGTGGATGTTGTCGGCCATCGTGCTTACGATCGTGATGAGCTGGGGAAGTTATTTCCAGTCTTTCAACGGCCTGTTGTTGAAATATCTTCCCATGTACAACAAGTTCAGGGCGCCGAGCATGATCATCGTCATTCCCAATCTGCTGCTTTGTATACTGGCGACGCTGACGCTTTCCAAAATATTGGAGCACGGGGATAAAAAGAAGACCGGGGTGCTGGACGCCGGCATCTGGCGGAAGTACCGGTGGGGGCTGCTGTTGATGCTGGGTATCTTTATCGCCCTCCTTGGCCTATATGCGGGTTCGGATTATGTGAGCATATGGGATGGCCACCTGCTGGAGAGGGCGGCTGTCAAGGGCAGGCAGGAGGTGGGGTATGTAGAGGCTTTTTTGGCCGGATTGCGACAGGACAGGCGGGAGCTGTTCCTGGGCAGTATGCTCCGGAGCCTGCTCTTTATTGTGGGGGCGGCGCTGGTGGTGGGTCTTTATCTCAAGCGGAAGATCCGTCCGGCCCTGCTGCTGGGGTTGGTGGGAGCGCTCTGCTTTGTGGACCTGATGGGGATCGATCTAAAATACCTCAACTACGATAATTACCAGGAGAAGGAGGAGTACCAGGAGAATTTTGCTGCTACGGCGGGGGACAAGGAGGTGTCGCGGGACAGCAGCTATTACCGGGTGTTCGATCTGCGGGACACGGCCAATAATACGTTGAGCTATGGGGCCATGACGGCCTATTACCATAATTCCATCGGTGGATACCATGCGGCCAAGCTGCGGGTATATGAGGATCTGATCAATTATCAGCTGGCGAACTATCCCATATGTCAGCCGGTGATCAATATGCTGAATACGAAATATATTCTTCGGCGTAATGTGGCGGGAGAGGATTTTGTGTATCAGAATGCCAACTGTCTGGGGCCCGTTTGGTTTGTGGACAGTTTGCGGTTTTTGCCAACTGCGAAGGCGGTGATGGACAGTCTGACGCATTTTCAGCCGGGCGCGGAAGCGATTCTTTTCAGTGCGGACAGGGAGAAGGTGCATTTTGAGCCGGGTCCGGATACGTCGGCGTATATACAATTGCTGAACAACGACAATGACGTGATCAATTATCTGTCGGTGTCCAAAAAGCCGCGGTTTGCCGTCTTTAGCGAAATCTTTTATCAGCGGGGCTGGAAGGCGTGGGTGGACGATCGCGAGACGCCCATTATCCGTACGAACTATGCGTTGCGGGGGCTTTCCATTCCACCGGGGCGGCATATCATCCGGATGGTCTTTCATCCTTTGTCTTATTACATCGGCCGGCAGGTGCAATGGATGGCTACTATCCTGCTGCTGCTGATATCGATGGGTGCGGTGCTGGTCCTATTGTATGAGAAGGGATTGCGTGTACGGGTAGCCGGCAGACCGATGCTGAATTTCCAGGTGGAGAGTTTATCTTCGTCGTAAAATAATGCGAGCTGTAATCCAAAGAGTAAGCCGGGCTTCTGTCACTATCGACGGGAAATGTAAGGCTGCCATTCAGGGCGGCCTGTTAGTATTGGTGGGTATCGAGGATGCGGATGGGGCGGAAGATATCGCATGGCTGAGCAGTAAGATCGTCAACCTGCGCATTTTTAATGACGAGGCGGGGGTGATGAACCTGTCGGTAAAGGACATCGGTGGTGAGATATTGCTGGTGAGCCAGTTCACGTTGCTGGCGTCCACGAAAAAGGGCAACCGGCCTTCGTATATACGGGCGAGCAAGCCGGAGGTGGCGATCCCGCTGTATAATGATCTGATCGCACGGCTGGAGGCGGATCTGGGGCGGGGTATCGGTACGGGTGAGTTTGGGGCGGATATGAAGGTGGAGCTGTTGAATGATGGGCCGGTGACGATATGGATGGATACGAAGGGGAGGGAGTAGATATTTGCAGGGACTTCAAAACCCGACGGGGATGTTCTATTTTTGGTAGGATATTTTTGGTTTAAAAAAAAGCGAATTTTAGTACTCCAGGTACGAATTTTCGACAAAAAATAAACCGTCGTACAAGAACGTAAAAAGGGCTTATCGGTCAAATAGTTTAATAATCAATAGTCCCCCGGATTTTCTGATACTGTCCCGTAGAAAAGAACTGATATATAATCCATGTGATGGGATTTCCTACCTTGGCGTTATGAAAATCTATCAGGTAGACGCTTTTGCCGCGGCACTTTTCCAGGGCAATCCGGCGGCTGTTGTCCCGTTGTCGGAATGGTTGCCGGATGAGGTGATGCAGCATATTGCCATGGAGAATAATCTGGCGGAGACGGCTTTTATCGTGCCGCGGGCGGCTTTGGCCGGCTCGGGGGGTGTGCCGGGATCGGGGACCTTGGCTGGACAGGGGGGTGTGTCGGGTTCGGGAGCTTTGGCCGGACAGGGGGATGTGTCGGGATCGGGAGCTTTGGCCGGGCGGGGTGATGTGTTGGAACCGGGGACCTTGGCCGGCTCGGGGAGAATGAGTGTTTCGGGGAAAGATCTGTCGGGTCCCGGAGCGAACCCTTCCGATGGGGGGTACGACTATATGATCCGGTGGTTCACTCCTACGGTGGAGGTGGAGCTATGCGGGCATGCGACCCTGGCGTCGGGGGCGGTGGTGTTCCGGCACCTGGGATTTCAAGGGGATGTGGTGGTGTTCCGGAGTCTTTATAGCGGGGACCTTAAAGTGTCGAGGAGGGGGGAGACCCTGGAGCTGGATTTTCCCGCGAACATGCCCGAGCTGGCCGGGACGGGGACGGGTGTGGCGGCGAGTGTGCGTCCGGCGGATCGTACGGCGATATTTGAAGGGCTGCGGATCGCGCCAAGGGAGTTGTACAGGGGGCGGCATGATTTTATGGTGGTGATGGACAGCCAGGAGCAGGTGGAGGAGCTAAGCCCGAACTTTAGCATACTGGCGGGAGCGCAGGCGCGGGGAGTAGTGGTAACGGCGCCGGGCAGGGATGTGGATTTTGTCTCACGGTGTTTCTTTCCGCAATCGGGCATCGATGAGGACCCCGTCACCGGGTCGGCGCATACGATGATGATACCTTTCTGGGCGGGCCGGCTTGGAAGGGATAAGCTCTCCGCCATTCAGCTGTCACGGCGCAGGGGGTATCTGGACTGCACGCTGGCAGGGGACAGGGTATTTATCGGAGGGCAGGTGCATACCTACCTGGTGGGGGATATCTTCGTGAAATAAGGTACTTTCTTGTGGCGTAAATTCAAGAATAATCTATGGCGGAACATTCAATAACTATCCGGGATGCACAGGAGCTGGTGGACAAGTGGATCACTACCACGGGCGTGCGCTATTTTAGTGAGCTGACGAATATGGCGATCCTGACAGAAGAGGTGGGGGAGGTTGCGCGGTTGATGAGCCGGCTGTATGGGGACCAGTCCTTTAAGGAGTCGGATAAAGGGAAGGATCTGTCGGATGAGCTGGCGGATGTGTTGTGGGTGCTGATCTGTATTGCCAACCAGACGGGGGTGGACCTGACGGCGGCGCTGGAAAAGAATTTTGAGAAGAAGAATATCCGGGATAGGGAGAGACATAAGGGGAATGAGAAGTTGAGGTAGGCGGCTGATCGGCAGGCATTAACCTTTTCTTAATAGCTGCTGATACCTGGAAACGAAATCCTGGGGATGAACGACGGGTATATTAGATACTTTGTCCAGCCATTCATCCTTTTCGGACGTTTTTGCGGCTTCTCGTTGCACGGACGAGAATAGATCGTCTATAAACCGGGAAGTGCTTTTATTTTTGTTGGCAGGCATGACGTTTGATGAACTTCTTAAGTTTATTCTGTATAGAGCTACAAATTTATGCGAAATAGGCAAAATTGCCTTTTCCCATGTATCTTTCAGGATGAAAAAGTCTGTCCTTTGCCTGCTTGTCTTTATCGTGCTTGCTCCTCGCCTGTTTGCACAAACGTCCTCTCTGCAGTGGTATGATCCTGCATCGTCCTCTTTTGCGGTGATGGAAGGTCGTGGTTGGGAGAATACCCGGGTGAATGATTCGACCAATATATATGGCCGACTCCCTGCACGGGCGGAGCCAATGGTAAGACCTGTCGTGTGGAATTTGAGCCGAAACAGCGCAGGAGAATACATCAACTTTAAGACGAGCGCCACTACGGTGGTGGTGCGTTACAAAGTAAAGGGTAGTATGTCTATGCCGCATATGCCGGCTACGGGTGTCAGTGGGGTGGATCTCTATGCGCGGGATGTGAATGGCGCCTGGCAATGGGCGCGGGGGGCATTTCATTTTGGAGATACCGTTGAATACCGATTTGACAATTTATCGTTATCTGCCAAAGAAGAGGAGTTCAGGCTCTATCTGCCGTTATACAATACCGTGAGCTGGATGAATATCGGGGTTCCGGCCGGCGCCACCTTTACGGTGTTCCCGGTGAGCAGGGAGCAGCCGGTGGTCCTGTACGGTACGTCTATCATGCAGGGAGCCTGTGCTACGCGACCGGGTCTGGCATGGACGAATATACTGGGCAGGAAGCTGGACCGGCCTGTCGTTAACCTGGGTTTTTCCGGTAACGGGCAATTGGAGCAACCCATTATCGACCTGATGAATGAACAGGACGCGAATCTGTTCGTGCTGGACTGCATACCCAACCTGGTGGACCCGGACAAATTTCCCCGCGAGGAGCTCCGCAGGCGTATCGTGACGGCGGTAAAGTCACTCCAGTCCAAACATCCGGCCACGCCCATATTGCTTGTCGAGCATTGCTGCGGACTGGCTGGCACGGACATCGATACGGGATTGGTGAACAAATACAAGGCGGCAAGTGAAGTGCTTTCTGCGACATTCGACGAGATGAAGAGGGACGGTGTGTCCAATATATTTTTGTTGACGGATAAGGCCATCGGTTTCGACAACGAGAGTACGGTTGACGGCACACATCCTAATGACAGGGGGATGATGAAATATGCGGATGCTTACGAGACTATCATCCGACAGATCATTCATGAAGAAAAAGGACCTGTCGTTACCACCATGCCCATACGTCAGCGGAGGGATTGGCGGACCTACGACTTCATGACCAGGCATGAGGCGGTGCTAAAAACGGTGCAGGAGAAACAGCCGGACGTCGTGGTGGTGGGTAATTCCATCACCCATTTTTGGGGCGGACTGCCGGAAGCGGGTATCAACAGGGGGATCACGGCCTGGAATAAATATTTCAAGTCTTTGAATATAGTGAACCTGGGATTCGGATGGGATAGGGTCGAGAATGTGTTGTGGAGGGTGTATCATGGGGAGTTCGACGGGTACAAGGCGAAGAAGATACTGATCACTATCGGCACCAATAATATCGGGTTCAATACGGATGAAGAGATCATTGAAGGGATAAAATATCTGATAGGCGCGCTACGACAGCATCAACCTTCGGCGACGATATTGTTGTCGGGGATATATCCCCGGAGGAATAATGAACAGCGGGTAGCGGTATTGAATGCGGGGCTGGCTGCCATGGCGCGGGGCATCGATGTGAAGTTCATAGATCCGGGAGTAGTGCTGTTGAAGCAGGATAAAAAGATCGATGAGCGACTGTTCTCGGATGGGCTGCATCCCAATGAGGAGGGGTATGATAAACTGGGGGCGGTGCTGGTGGGTTATTTGAAAAATTGAGCTCTTCACCGGGGCGGCCTTTCCCAATTTGACACCATCAAATTCCGGTCCATCCTTTATCTTTGCCGCCTATGGCAAACGACTCGAATAAATTCCAGGCTATCATCTCCCACTGTAAGGAATACGGCTTTATATTCCCCAGCAGTGAGATCTATGACGGGCTTAGTGCGGTGTATGACTACGGTCAATATGGCAGTGAGCTGAAAAAGAACATCAAAGACCTTTGGTGGAAGAGCATGACCCAGCTGCACGAGAACATTGTAGGCATCGACGCCGCCATTTTCATGCATCCCACCACCTGGAAAGCCAGCGGCCACGTAGACAATTTCAGCGATCCGATGATCGACAATAAGGACAGCAAAAAGCGGTACCGGGTCGATCACCTCATCGAGGGAAGGATCGAGGAGCTGGAAAAAGAGGGGGATAGGGAAGGTGCGGAAAAGCTGCAGGCGGTGATGGATAAACTGTTAGCTGCCAGTGATTTTGACGGGCTGAAAAAACTGATCGAAGACCTGAAAATAAAGTGTAGCGTCAGCGGCACCGCCAACTGGACAGACGTCCGTCAATTCAACCTCATGTTCTCTACCCAATTGGGTAGTGTGTCGGAAGAAGCCAGCGAGATCTACCTTCGTCCGGAGACGGCACAGGGTATCTTTGTCAATTTCCTCAACGTACAGAAAACAGGCCGGATGAAGATACCTTTTGGCATCGCCCAGATAGGGAAGGCCTTCCGGAATGAGATCGTTGCCCGTCAGTTCATCTTCCGGATGCGGGAATTCGAGCAGATGGAAATGCAGTTCTTTATCCGTCCCGGCACGCAGAAGGAGTGGTATGAGTTCTGGAAAGAGGAGCGGATGAAATGGCATCTGAGCCTGGGCATCCCCAGAGGGAGATACCGGTTCCACGACCACGTCAAGCTGGCGCACTATGCGGATGCCGCCTGTGACATCGAATACGACTTCCCCATCGGCTTTAAAGAGGTCGAGGGCATCCACTCCCGGACAGACTTCGATCTGAAAAATCATCAGGAATACAGCAAGAAAAAAATACAATATTTCGATCCGGAGATCAACCAGAACTATATTCCCTATGTGATCGAGACTTCCATCGGGCTGGACCGCACCTGTCTGATGGTGCTCAGCGAGGCCTATGTGGAAGAAGATCTCAGCACCGCCGAAAAGCAGGATAGCCGGGTGGTATTGAAATTCCCTCCCAAGCTGGCCCCTATCAAACTGGCTGTGCTGCCGCTGACCAAAAAGGATGGCCTTCCGGAGATAGCACGGGAGATCATGGATACCTGCAAGTCTCAATTCCGGTGTTTTTATGAGGAAAAAGACACTATCGGCAAACGTTATCGTCGTATGGACGCCATCGGCACTCCTTTCTGTGTCACCATCGACCATCAGACCAAGGAGGATAGGACGGTGACCCTTCGTCATAGGGACAGCATGCAACAGGAGCGGGTGTCCATAGATGAGATCCCCGCCATCGTGAACAGGCTGATCGGTGGATAAATAGAGGATAATTAGTATGCGTTTCGTGGTGGTGGATTTATTTCGTTTGTGTTATTTTATCAGTATATTTGACGCGGATGGCACGTGAAGTGTGCATTTCCGATCCTCTGAAAATCCTGCGCAAAATCCCCTTTGAATGGCCTAGCCCTCGTTGTTTTAGAACCATAAATTATTTTAAGATGGCGTTTACACTTGATCTTATAGTTAATCCTGTACTCCTATTTATAGCAGCGATCAGCGGGGGGGTTATAGGTTTTGTTATCGGCAAAATAAAGCTGGCCAGGAGCCGTTCCAAGGTGCAAGAGTTGGAAAAAGAGATGATGAACAGCCATGCCGAGATCCTTGAACTACAGAAGTCATATGTCCAGCTGGAGAATAAGCTACAACAAGATCAGTCCATTCCTGTCATCTCCATGAAGCTCAGCGGTAAGGACAATAGTTCCAAAGAGAATGTCCGGAAGGCCGGCACCCCGGAAAAATAATTTAGCAGATGGAATGTTAACCGTATAGCTCCTGGTGAATGGATTTCCGGTCATATCCCAGGGCCTGGATACGTTGTTTGGCCTCATCGATCATATTCTTCCATCCGCATAAGAAGAAGGAAGCCTCTTGCAGGGCACCGGTTTTTTCCTGGTGCTGCCGGCATATCTCCTCATATACGCCATGAACATATCCCGTGCGGATAAGATGGTCATTCGACACCTCTCTCGAATAGGTAGGAATATAATGAAAGCTGGGTATCTGTTCGGCAAGCGCCTTTAGTTCGGGGCCATACAGGCAATCGCTGAAATGACGGCATCCGAATATGAGATAGATGTTCCTATGAGGTATATTGTTGTTAAGGATATGATGCGCCATGCTGCGGAAGGGGGCTATCCCCGTACCGGTGCAAATAAAATACAGGTCTTTTTCAATGGGCTCAGGCAGGGTAAATATCCCTTGAGGGCCACGGAGGATCAGTTCGCCGCCTACTTTCACCTCTTTGAATAAATAATTGGTGCCTGCTCCATCTTCGAGCAGTACGATCACGAGCTCGATGGTATTGGTGCCATCGGGCCAGGATGCGATGGAATAGCTGCGGATGCGCTTATTGATCTTTTCGTGTATGGGCAGGTCCAGGGTAACGAACTGACCGGGCTTGAAATCAAAAGATGTCATGGATGGGATCTCTATCCAGAACCGTCTGGTCTGCGCTGTTTCATTCTCGATGCGGGTAACAATACCGGAGAGCCAAGGTTGAGGCATGCTAAAAAGGATTTTTTATCGTCATTGATGGCTGGCTTTCAGATCAACCGCTTTCGGCGGTTGCGGGCGGGAACGGGACAGAGGGCCTGAGGCAGGGCGCAAAACAAAGAACGGACCCGAAGATCCGCTCCTTGCAGGTGGCAAGTTTAACGCTGTACGTAAAAGTAGCTTTTAAACTTGCCACGGCTAATGATGGGCCTTGCGGCCAGCGAACCTGTAGTTCGCTTTTGTTCAGCAGGCAATCGTTACTACTAATATATAATTTTTTTTGTCAGCTCCATTTATTTTTTCACCAGGATCTTCTGTATGTAGGTGGTATTGCCGTGTATGATCTTTAGCACATACATCCCCGATGACAGATAGCCTGCATTGACGGTGTTGCTGAAGGTCCCAATGAAGTTGGGATAATCTTGCTGATATACCTTCTGTCCCAGGCTATTCAACAGCAGGATGCTGGTATTGTCCCGTGTCGTCATGTTGAATTGCAGCTGGAAGCTGCCGTTATTCGGGTTAGGCGCGATCTTTAATCCAATCGGCGATCCATTTACATCATTGGTCCCGGTGGACAGGAATAGGATCGAGTTGGAGGGCAGCGCGCATCCGGTGACGGCATCGTTGATAACGGTCTTGTAGTTACCGGAATAAATGGCGGTATCGGTTTTGCCGGTGGCGCCAGCTATCAGCGTGTCGCCACGATACCACTGGTTGTTGTCGTCAAAGCTGCTGGTGAACACATTGCCGTTGAGCGTGATCACGGGCGCGGGTTCGGTGCTGGCCACCACGGCTGTGCGACCGGCGCCGGGGCAGCCTGTCAGCTGGACATCGATGTCATAGAAGGGGAACCAGAATCGCCTGTAAGTGGCGGTATCGTTTGTGCCATCGCTGAGGTTGTTGCTGTTGACGGATATTACGCCGGGTATGCTAATGGGATAGGGAACGGAGCCTGCGCTACCGACATTGATAAAGGCGCTGGTGCTGTCGGAGCAGTCCATGATGATGATATAAGTACCAGGGGTGGGTATGGGTATATCCAGGTTGAAGAGACCGCCCGCATCGGTGTTGTCGCCTGGCGGGACATTGATCTGGCGGCTGGTGTCTGGCACCGGCTTCGTCGCATATACGTCGATGGATGTATTGTACAGGGGAGTATAGGTAAAGCCTGTGCCGGAGACGGAGCCGAGTGTGGCCAGGGTCAGCTTGATCTGTCCATTGTGGGCGATATACATTCTGGCGCTGCTGATGGTCAGCGGGACGCCCGTGGTGATGCTGATATAGTTACCTCCCAGTCTGAAATAAGCGCCTGCTCCATTGGAGTAAGCGGCCAGCTTATTGGGCGGGCCCAGCTTTGTCTTCAGGTCATTGAGTCCTACATAATAGGTGTTATTGGACGGGATGACGGTGGTGCTGGTACTGTTGCCCGCGGCAATGGGTGTAGTGGCGGTGGGGCTGGTATACCATAGGGCCTGGTCGACACCGCTGGCGGTGGACCTGAGCTGTACGGTGCCGCTGTTGGGGCCGCAGACGGTGGCGGCGCCGCTGGCAGAGCCTGCAGCACTGTTGATGGCAATGGAGGTGGAGTTCTGGTTATTGCCTGTATTCGGGTCGCTGCCGAGTGCTGTCTGGCTGATAAAGGTATAGCTGGCGCCGGCCACGGTGGGGAAGGTGGTGTTGTAGGTGAAGACAACTTCACTATTTGAAGGAATGGTATCGGTGCAGGTGGCGGTGAGGGTGGCCACTGTATTATTGCCGGCGTCCTTGACGATGGTGGTTACGGGCACGCTGCTCAGATTGGTCGTACCGAAGTTGCGGATGCGGATGCTGACTATCTGTGAATCGCCGGCACAGCTGGAGGGTGCGGGCGCTACCAGTGCGGTGACGCCTACGTCGGTGGAAGGTGCGGTGAACAGCACGCGGTAGTCCTGGGTCTCGCCGCTGGTATAAGTGCCACAGGCGGCGGGGATGGCGACGGAGGCTGCGTCCTGAACTACGATGCGCATACGGGTATAAGTGCCTGTCTGAACGGTGGCGGGTACGGCGATGGAGCCGGTGAAGATGGCGGGTGTACCGCTGCTGTTGAGCAGGGTGGCATTTTGCGCTACCAGCTCGCTGCCGCTGAAGGTTCCGTCATTGTTGAAGTCGATGTATACGGCGATGTTGGCTGTAGCGTTGGTGCTGCAGTTCATATAGCTCACGCTGATGGTGGAGCTCTGTCCGATGGGCAGTCTTGCGGCGGCCTTGTCGGTGTAGTCGATATAGGTATTGCAGCCGGCAGTGGAGTTATTCAAATTGGCGAGGGTCACATTGCTGATGGAGGTGCCGAGGCCGGAACCCATGGAAGTGCAATAGCTTGTTCCCCCACCACCGCTGATGAGAAGGGAATAGGCCTGCGAGCCGGAGGGAGTGCCCTGTACGAGGCTCCCTTTATGCGAGACCCTGATCTTGTAGCTTCTGCCGGGGATGAGGCTATCGATCTGCACTTTCTCCACGTTGTCCCGGATATTGTCGCCCCTGGTGGCGGCGGCGGAAGGGTTTGACGGATTCAAGATCCATGGCTGATACGTGACGCCGGTGCTCACATCCGTGATACGAAGGTCGAGGTCATTGACGAGCTTGATACCTGTGTCATGCCAGTTGGCAGTACTGTTGATGATGGCCTCCGAGACGGGGACAGCGGGGACGTCCGTCCAGCAGATGGTGGCGGTGACGGGTGTCGTGCCGGAGGCGACGATGATGACGCTGTCGGCATCATGGCTGGTATTGACAAGCTGGTTCTCCCGTATCTGCTGGTCCCTTTTGGGAGTATTGTCAGCGGTGATAACGGAGGCGGCTTTTTGCATATTGATCACGCCCCAGCCAAACTGGTAATCGGGACCGGGATTAGACCCTGCCTCGTCGGCGGTGTGGATGAGCAGTCCTTTCAAGGTGGCGGAACGCATAAAGGCGCCCGCGTGCAGTTTGGAATAATATTCCTGCAGCAGGAAGGCGGAGCCGGCCGATGCCGGTGTTGCCATGGAGGTGCCGCTGAAGACATCATAGGCATTGTCGGCGGTGCTGATGGAGGAGAGCACATTTAATCCATCCGCCACCAGGTCGGGTTTGATACGTCCGTCGCCGGTGGGTCCCCAACTGCTGAAGTCGGTCATCACGGCATCGGAGGGCTGCGAATAGCCGCCGGGTATTGGACCGATGGCGCCGATGGTAAGGATATTTTTGGCGCAGCCGTAGGTGGCGATGATGCCATACCCATTGTTGCTGCTGAGGTTTGCGGGTCTGTTGCCGGCATTGGATATCACGTTGCTGGCATTATAGCGCCAGTAGGTCTGGCCGACGGCGGGCCCATTTTCGGATCTATTGTTGCCGGAGGCCTTGGCGATAAGGTAGTTGGGCGCATAATAGGCAATGGAGTCCCATGTCCGGGCGTCGTCGTCATAATATCCGAACTTATAATCGGATGTATCGGTGGATCTGCCCCAGAACTCCCACCGGGTCTGGGCGCTGTTGTAGTACCAGCCGGCGATGACGGCATAGGAGTGGTTGGAGACGAGCAGTCCGTTTTGCGCGGCGCTGTACATCTCGGATTCGTCGTTGTCAAAATCGTATGCTTTCAGCTGGGCGCCGTAGGACATGCCTTTGGCGACCGGGTTGACGCCTGCCGCGATCATGGTGCCGGCCACGTGGGTGGAGTGGTCGCTAAGGGCCGGAGAGCCATCGATCTGGGTGGTCCTGCCTGCGAGCTCTACGTGTGTGGTGCGTACTCTTCCCTCGTCCCAGAGGGCCAGCCGGCCGGCCATGTTGCTGCTGGAGCCGCTGAGGTTGAGTCCGGTGCTACCGCCGGCCCAAAGTGTATTGGTCCGGATGGTGGCGGCAGATATAATATTGTCGGTGGTGGTGATATAAATGGGTTGTCCTGTTACGCTGACGCCCCGGAGATAGGCCAGGCGGCCTTTCTTATTTTTGATGGTCAGCGGCCATCCTTTTTTGGCGGCGAGGGCAAGGACGATGCGGTGCATGTCGGCCTCCTGGGCTGCTTTTAGCTGGCCGGCTCGTTGCAGGACGGCCTTGTCGGTGATAACCTGAGCTTTGGCAAAATGGGCGGAAAGAAGGAGTATGGATACCAGGATTAAAGAGACGGCCCTGCTTTTAGTCATAAGGATTGTTTAAAATCGTCGTTAAAATTAGTGTTTTTATTGGCTTTTAAAGGGTTTAAATCTTAACTTACCCAGAACCAAGCATAGTGTCTGAGATGTTGAAATTCATGATGATAGGAATCCTATACCTCACCGGCCATTCACGGGTTGACACGACCTGCCCGGGGGATCAGGGTATAAAGGGGGTGGTACGGATGGTGTCAGGTAACCAGATGCCTGCGCCGGGGGTCAAAAGAAAAACGCTGCCATCCGTCAAGGCGCAGGTCTATGTCTTCGAGCTGACCAATATATCACAAGTGGTACGGAGAGGTTCTTCCTCCTATTATTCATCCGTGCGCACCCGGCTGGTCAGGGTAGTAGACACGGACAGTACGGGACATTTCTGCGTATGTCTACCGGAGGGACGTTATTCCCTTTTTACCCGAATAGGCGAATGGTATTTTGCGTCCCGGCGGGATGTCGATAACAATCTCGCGCCAGCGGAGGTAAGCAAGGGAAAGATGACGCAAGTTGAATGCCACATTGAAGGCAGCCGCCCGCCCGTCTATTAAAAATTGCAGGATGAGATCCATCCGGCGTTATATGCCCCTTCGTTCCTATCATCTCACCACGAGAATTTTATCGCTGTACGCGTCTTTGCCCACCTGTACTTTCAGCATATAGATGCCTGCCGCCAGGGACGGATCGTTGACCAGGTAGCTGTATACGCCCGCCGTATTGCCCAGGTACTGGTGGTATACCTGCTGGCCCAGCACATTGTAAAGGAAGATGTCGATATTGGCGGTCTTGCCGGTGATGAAATTGATCAAAAACACTCCTTTACTGGGGTTCGGGTGGGTCGACAGGTAAATAGCGCCTTTGCCTTGATTGTAGCTGATGGCATTGGAGGTCTGCGTGCATCCGAATGCATCCGTGGCGACAACGGTATAGATCCCCGTAACATTGGCTGTGTCCGTCCGGGAGGTATGGCCTTTCAGCAGGGAATCGTTTATATACCATTGATATTGCGCCGCCTGTGTGCTCGTTAGTACATTCCCGTCGAGCGAAATGATGGGCGCCGCGCTGTTGGATGCCGCGACTGCCGTCCGGGCGCTGGGGCAGCCTGTGGTCCTGACCAGCATGTCATAGAAAAAGTAATAGTACTGCTGGTACAGGCTGGAATTGGTGGTAGAGAGGGCGCTGTTGCCTGTGATGGAGAAAATGCCGGGTAGGGTGAATGGATACGGCTGCGCCGTAATGTTGTTGTTCCTAAAGAGAGAGGCGTTGCCATCGCTGACGACGATGATGCTGTGCTTGCCTGCGGTGGGGACGGACAGGCCCAGGTGGAAAATGGCTCCTGTGTCGGACGTGGGATTACCGGTGATGCTGCCGGCCTGCGGGTTGGGGTTCGTCGCATAGGCGTCGATGGTAGTGGAAGAAATGGCGCTGTAGGAATAGCTGCCGGACGCCGTATCCAGGTTGGTGATATCCGCCACGATGAACGTGAGCTTACCAGGATAGCCGACATAAAGGCGGGCATTTTCGATGGTAACGGGCACGTCGTTGGTGAAATTTACAAAATTGCCGGAAAAGACATTATAGCCGCCGCTGGCAAATGCTTCTTTTGTCGATGGACCCACTTTGCCGGCGCCATTGAGCTGCAGATAATAAGTTTTATCGGAAGGGATAACGGTGGTGGAGGTATCCGCTCCGGTGGCGATAGGAGTGGCGGCGCCGGCGTTGTCGTACCAGAAAGCTATGTCACCTGCGCCGGCCGTGGCTTTGAGGTAGGCTTTATCGGTGCCGCAGACCTCCGCCTGGCCGGTGGCGCCGGCGGCGGCATTGACACTGACGGTAGCGGTCGTGGTGTCGTCGCTGTGGAGCTGATCGGCGGCCAGCGTGGTATAGCTCGTGATGGTATAGGTCTTGCCGGCGAGCATATTAAATCCTGACTGATAGGTATAGGTGACGCTGCCGGCAGCGGGAATAGTCCCGGGGTAGACGGCGTTCAGGGTGGCGACGGTGCTGCCATCCGCGCTGATGACGGTGGTAACGCCTACCTGGCTTTGGTCTGCCGATCCATAGTTCCTGATGGTTACGGTGACCAGCTGGGAGTCGGCTGAACAGACGGCGCCTGCCGGTGCGACGATGGTAGTGACGCCGGTGTTATCGGTGGGGGCGATGAACTTCACTGTATAGTCCTCCGTTTCGCCGGCGGTGTAGGAGCCGCAGGCATGCACGGCGGATGTATCTGTTGTCTCCTGGGCCACAATGCGCATGATCCCATAAGAGCCGGGTGCGGGGGATGGGGAGGCGGTAATGGTGCCCGACCAGGTGGTGGCGCCGCCGCTGAGCACATCGCTCACGGCTGCCAGCTCGTCCGCGCCGAAGGTCCCGTCGTGGTTGTAATCGATGAATACTTTTATGACGCGGGCGTTGGCGCCGGCGTCACAGCTGCTGAGTGTAACGCTGATGGGTATTTGCTGTCCGGGCTGGATGTCTGTGCTCAGGTTGGTATAATCCCTGTAGGTCGTGCATCCGGCGGGCGTAGTGTTTTGGATGTCTCCGAAGCTGACCTTGTCGATGCGGGTGCCGGTGGAGCTGGTGGGTGCGGAGGTGCAATAGGACGATCCGCCGATGCCGCTGAGGAGGAGAGAGTATGCCTGGGAGCCACGGGCCAGGGTCCCTTTATGGGAGACCTTTATGGTATAGGTCTTGCCGGGGACCACATTCTTTATGACAATCTTTTCGACATTGTTTATCGCGTCATCGCCTGTGGTGGCGGCATTCCAGGGATGGGAAGGGTCCAGCACATAGGGGTACCAGGTAGTGGCGCCATCGGTGACGCGTAGATCCAGGTCATTGATCAGCTTTTTGGAAGGGTTATTCAGCAGGTTGGAGGCGCTGACGGAGCCGGGGGGATCGGTCCAGCAGATGGTTGCTACCAAAGGACCATTGCCCGATGCGACGACATCGAGGGTATAGCTGTCCGCGGTGGTGTTGGTCAGCGTCCTTTCATAAATGGCCTGGTCCCGCAGGGCGGATGTATCGGAGGTGATGACGCCGGCGGCATTTTTCATATCGATCAGTCCCCATCCGTATGTATAATCGGGCCCATCTGCGGTCCCGGCTTCGTCGGCGGTGTGGATGGCAAGGCCTTTCAGGGTGGCGGAGCGCATAAAGCTGCCGCTATGCAGTTTGGCGTAATATTCCTGGAGCAGCAGCAGGGAGCCGGTGACGGAAGGGGTGGCCATGGAGGTGCCGCTGTAGGTGTCGTAGGCTGTGTTGGAGGTTCCGATGCAGGAGAGGACATTGACGCCATTGGCCACCACATCGGGCTTGATACGTCCGTCATCGGTAGGTCCCCAGCTGCTGAAGTCGGACATGACGACATCGGAGGCGCTGGAATAGCCTCCGGGAATAGGGTTGACGGCCCCCACGGTGAGGATGTTCTTGGCGCCGGCGCTGGTGGCGATACAGTCGTAGGCGTCGTTGCTGCTGATGCCCGCGGGACGAAGACCTGCGGAAGCCATTATTCCGCTGCTGTTGTATCGGTAGTAGGGCTGGCCAACGGCGGGGCCTGTCTCACCCCTATTGTTACCCGCGGCTTTCAGGATGAGGTATTCGGGGGCGTTGTAAGCGATGGAGTCCCACATCTGGGAGTCGGAATCATAGTAACCGAACTTATAGTCGGCGGTATCGCCGGGGTCGCCATAGAACTCCCAGTGTCCGTTGCCGCTGTTATAATTCCAGCCGGCTACCACGCCATAGGAGTGGTTGGATACGAGGAGCTGTGAGGCGGCGGCCAGCATTTCCGAGTTGTCGTTGTTCCAGTCATAGGCAAGCAGCTGCTGCTGACCGAAGGACATGCCTTTGGCCAGCGGGTTCACTCCCGAGGCGATCATGGTGCCTGCTACGTGGGTGGAGTGGTCGCTTACGCTGGTGGCGTTGTCTTTCTGGGTGACCCGGCCTGTCAGCTCGACGTGGGTGGGGAGCGGTTTGGCCTCGTCCCAGATGGCTATTTTCCCTTTGACGGAAGTGGATGAGCCATTGAGGCTGAGTCCGGTGCTGCCTCCCGGCCAAAGCAGGCTGGTCCGGATGGTGGCGGCAGAGATAATGTTATCCAGTGTGGTAATGTATATGGGGATGCCCTGGCTGTCGACGTCTCTCAATATGGCAATGCGTCCTTTTTTGGCTTTCAGGGAAGTGGGCCATCCTTTCTGGCGGGCGAGGGTTTGCAACTGGTTGTACCGGGCTACTTCTTTTTGTGCAGTGGTCTGGCTGGCCCTTTCCAGGACGTCGGTATTGGTCTTCACCTGTGCGCCGGCATGGGTGTATGTTAACAGGGACAGTAAAGTACAGGACAGTAAAAGCTTGGTGTTCATGTTCTCGACTTGGGCTATAGAGATAATTTATCTTTCGAATACTTTTAGAGATACGACCTGACGCGTGACGCGGTTGCTTCTGTATCTTTTTGTATCTTTGCCACCGGAATGAACAGTGAGGTTTTAACAGGGTCTTTTCTCCATTCTCCCCGCCTTTTTCAGCTGGCGGACAGGCTTGTATTGTCGCAACCGCAGCGGATACATTGCAGAAATCTTCAGGGTAGCGCGCCCGCGTTTTTGTTAAATGCTGTTTTTCAACATGAGATGACCAGTCAGCTGAACCACCTGGTGGTCTGCGAAGATGCAGAGTCGGCGGCTTATCTGCACAATACCCTGGAAAACCTTACGGGCGCCCTGGATCTCTTTTACTTCCCTTCCTCTTTTAAGAATAAGAAGAACTATCGTCTGCTGAACAGCAGCCATGTCATGCTGCGTACGGAGGCGTTAACGAGACTGTCGGCAGCCATGCGGAATCCCCATGCGGCGACGGGCAGTCATAAAAAGCTCCTCGTCACCTATCCGGAGGCGCTGTTCGAGAAGGTGGTGAGGCCGGACGCCCTGTCGGGTAATATCATCTCTATCAAGGCGGGTGATACGCTGGACCTGAATGGGATGATGGAGCAGTTCGTGGAGAAGGGGTTCGAGCGGACGGACTTTGTGTATGAACCCGGTCAGTTCGCCCTCAGGGGAGGCATATTGGATATCTATTCCTTCGGGAATGAAAAACCATACCGCGTCGAGCTCTTTGGCAATGACGTGGATTCGATACGCATATTCG
The DNA here is from genome assembly GCA_035546735.1 of Puia sp. Classification (GTDB taxonomy): domain Bacteria; phylum Bacteroidota; class Bacteroidia; order Chitinophagales; family Chitinophagaceae; genus Puia. Next base: position 1,051 of record DASZWE010000145.1, on the reverse strand, counting down.
ATCCTGAATCACAGCTGAGCGAGCGCAAGCTGCTGCAGGTGAACATCATCCCCAATGTGGACACAAGAGTACAAACTGGGGAAAAGATATCCCTTCTGGATTTTCTGCCGGAGAATACGGTGATCTGGATGCAGGACTGGGCGTTCACGAAAGAGCGGCTGGCTATTCAGGAGGAAGACCTGGAGCTTTTCCTTCAGCATATGGCGGAGGAGCGGGAGCGGATGGCGGCACAGGCGGCGGCGGCAGGAAGCAAGAGTCGTGCGGCGCTGGCACGCGAGGCGGCGGCCCGGGAGGAAGAGGACAAGCTGGAGAAGAAGGATATCAGCCGGGATGAGTTTGTGACGGCGGAAGAGGTGAGCGGACAGATCAAACGATGTCATGTGGTGGAGTATGGGCCTTCGGCCTCGGGGGGCATAGACGGTGGCGAGCCCTTTGTCATCGAGTTCCACACCCGTCCGCAGCCGGCATTCAATCGTCAGTTCGACCTGCTGATAAAGGACCTGAAATCCTGGGAGAGCAAGAAATATACGCTGTACCTGTTTGCGGAGAATCCCCGTCAGCTGGAGCGGCTGCATACCATTTTTGAAGATCTAAAGGCGGAGATCCCCTTCACGCCTGTGCCTCTGTCCATTCATGAGGGGTTTATCGACGAGGATCTGAAGGTAGTGTGCTATACGGACCATCAGCTCTTCCAGCGATACCACAAGTACAAGGTTAAACAGGCCTATAACAAGAACAAGGCGATCACGCTGCGTACCTTGCGGGAGCTGCAGCCGGGGGATTATGTGACGCATATCGACCATGGAGTGGGGGTATACAGCGGGTTGCAAAAGATAGAGGCTAATGGCCGGCTCCAGGAGGCGGTTCGCATCATTTATAAGGACAGCGATATCCTTTATGTGAATATCAATTCGCTGCATAAGATATCCAAGTACACGGGGAAGGATGGGACGGTGCCGAAGGTGAATAAGCTGGGCAGCGATGTATGGCAGAAGCTGAAGGAAAAGACGAAGTCGAAGGTGAAGGAGATAGCCTTCGATCTGATCAAATT
>DASZWE010000144.1:0-14883 GCA_035546735.1 Puia sp. | reverse complement strand
ATAATGATGTCCGGGTCGTCACCAAAGGAGGCCGGCTCAGAGTGGAATTCGACCGCATAGGGGAAAATTCGTTCGAGAATATCTGGCTCTGCGGACCGGCATTAAAAGTATACGAAGGCGATATCCAGAACTAGCAAAAGCTCAAAAGTGATCCAGTTTTTTAAGAATATCAATCATCAGACCGTAGAGATCGAGCGTCCCGAACACGGCACCTGGGTCAATATTCTTCCTCCCCTCAAGCAACAGGAGTTTTCCAACCTGTCTGAAGAGCTGGACATCCCCCTGGATTTCCTCACCGACTCCCTCGACATCGACGAAAGACCTCGCTTCGAGGAAGAAGACAATGTAAAGCTCATTGTCATCAAGACCCCTACGGAAAATAACTCTTTTAATGAGAGCGATGCATATTACATAACCATCCCCATCTGCATCATTCTCACGCACAACCAGATCGTGACCGTTAACTCTTTCGAGAATGGCGCCATCAAGAAATTCCTCAACACTTTCCAGAACAGGCACCCGGATAAAAAGAACATGATGGTCCTGAAGGTCATCGAAAAGATCACGCAGACCTACCTGGAATTCCTGAAAGAGATCAACCAGCGCCGCAATCTGATGGAACAAAAGCTATACGCGTCCAATAGGAACGAAGAGCTGCTGGAGCTGATGAAGATCCAGAAAAGCATGGTCTATTTCGTAACCGCCCTCCGGAGCAATGAAATACTGTTGCTGAAAATGGCCCGGACCAATTTCCTGGGTCTCACCGATGAAGAAAAGGAGTTTTTGGATGACCTGGCCGTTGATATGTCCCAGGCCCTCGAAATGGCCAATATCTATACCAACATCCTCAGCAGCACCCTGGATGCCTTCGCCAGCATCATCAATAATAATATGAACAATGTACTGAAACGACTGACCTCCATCACCATCATCCTTTCTCTTCCTGCACTGGTGACAGGCATTTACGGCATGAACGTGCCCATCCCCTACTCCGACAGCCATTACGCCTTTTACATACCGATACTCTTGTCTGTGGGCATCTCCATCATCATCAGCTGGTATTTTATGAAAAAGAAGTGGTTTTAATTCAGTACTTTTACGGAAGCCGCCAAGGGCGGTAAATCCATGAAAGGCGCCGCTTATATACTGTTGCTGGTCACCCTGGCCTACCTGACGGAGTCTATCCGCATTCCGTATTATTTAGAAGAACAGGCCCGCACCGCTGTATCTGAATGCTGTCACAAGTCTTCATGCCACGACACAAAAGATATGAAGGGCTGCAACCCCGCCGCCAATTGCACCAACTGCCCTCTTTGCTATACCGCCGAGCTGGCATCCCCCTATACATCGGCAGGAGTCTCCTCCCTGATATCCAAAGGCTACCCGGAAGCTCCGGAGGAATCGCTGGCAGATTATGCCGCCTCTTCCTGGAAACCGCCCAATGCCTGATCATTATAAGAGCCACAGCTTGCGGCTCAACAGAAGAACGACAAAAATGATCACCATAAAAAATAAGTTATGAAGAATATTTTTTTACTGGCGCTGGCTGCTGCATTGACAGTAGGCCAGGTCTACGCCACCGGCAAACCCCACCAAAAAGCATGTAAGGATTGTAAAGAGAAAGTTTGCACGCCTGCCTGCAAGGACCATTGCGGTCAGGGCTGCTGCGCAAAACACTAATCACTGACAAGTTCCCCGGCGAACCCGGGGAGCTTTTATAAAATAGTTGAAATGTTGAATATCAGGGTCTACGGCATCTTGTTTGGAGAGAACAAAAAAGTACTGGTCAGCGATGAATATATCCGTGGCGGCTATTATACGAAATTCCCCGGCGGCGGACTGGAGTTCGGAGAAGGCACCCGCGATTGCCTCAAGAGGGAATTCAAGGAAGAAATGGACCTGGATGTACGCATCGGAGCGCATCTTTATACCACCGACTTCTTCCAGATGTCGGCTTTCAATCCTGAACATCAGATCATCTCCATCTATTATTTTGCAGAGGCCCTGGAGCCGATACGCGCGCCCTTACGCGATAAGCCCTTCGACTTTGATGAGCGGGAGCTGCGTATCTATGCGGAAAAAAGAGAAACAGAAACCTTCCGATTCATCGAATGGGATCAGTTCAGCTCCGAATCCGTTACACTGCCCATCGATAAGGTAGTCGCCGATATGGTAAAAACGAACTATTGATCAGGTTGGCCGCAAGCAGCGGCCCTACCCTCCCACAGGATGCATGGGCGTATCCAGCACCAGCTCCATGAACGTAAGGTCCAGCCAGCGGTCGAACTTGTACCCCACCTGCCGGAAATGCCCCACCTCCTCGAAGCCAAAGCCGCGATGCAATTGCACGCTGGCATCATTGGAGGCGTCTATCACCGCGATAATAGCATGCACCTCATGCGCCCTTGCATAGTCGATCAGCGGCTCCATCAATAATTTTCCTATCCCCTTGCCCCGCTGACCATCCGCCACATAGACGGAATTCTCCATCGTGTATTTATAGGCAGGCCAGGGCCGGAAAGGACCGTAAGAGCTGAAACCCACCACCTTCCCATCATCCTCCGCTACAAAGACGGGAAAACCCTCCTTCACCCGCGCGTCGTACCACGCCTTCCGCATCTCCATCGTATGCGGCTGATAGTGATAGACTGCCGTCGTATTGACGATAATATGATTGTAGATATCGAGAAGGGCGGGCAGATCTTGTTCTTTTCCAGCTCTTATGGTTACCATGACATGCGTTTAATGGCGAACAGCCAGTTTTTCCACCATCTCCTCTCCTAATTCATCGGCGGAAATGCCAAATCCATTGACCAATATCCCCTTTCTGCCGTCCTTCGACTCGATGGCGTAAACGACAGCTTCATCCGCGGGATCGCTTTCCCCTTCAAATCGATAGGTCTCCGTGATCATAAACTCGGAAGGCTTCAGCTGGCTGTCAGCGCAGCTTATACATTCAGCCTCCAGATTGAAGTCGATGGTGAATCCCCTTTGCTTGAGTCCCACGACGGCCGCGGAAACAGTGTCATATGCGTACATATAGTAATGAGTTTAAAAGTGCGTGAATTGGTATTCGTCAGGCCCTGCAATGTACGAAATTCTCAAACGCTCCCGGTCACCGCTCATCGTATCTGCTGATAGGTCTGCTTGATCACTCCCATGACAAAAGTGCTCTGCACCTGACCGATATTATCCACCTGCCCCAGCTTGTTCACATGGAAGTCATAGTAATCGTCCATATTGTCCGCAACCACTTTCAGCATAAAGTCGAACTCCCCTGAAATGATATAGCATTCCACCACTTCCGGAAGGTCCTGGATGGTCTTGATGAAGCGTGAGCCACTCCGTTTGTTATGCTCCTTCAGCGAGACATAGCAGATGGCCATCAATCCCTTTTTGACCTTGGAATGATCCACCAGGGTGGCATAGCGCAGGATGACACCCGTATCTTCCATCCGCTTGATCCGCTCATGCACCGGCGTCGTGCTCAGATGTACCTTGGTAGCGATCTCCCTGACCGTGATCTTGGCATCCGCCTGCAACAGGCGGAGGATAGCCTTATCCTTTTCATCCAGCGGTATGGCTTCTGAACGAGCCCGTGGCTCGTTGTCCGAAGGACCATCATTAGATCTTTCCGGAAAACGGGATACATTTCCCCGGGGACCCGTTTTCCGGACATTAGGTATTTTTTCTGTTTCGGATGGTTTTTCCATGAGCTTCTATACGTTTGTTCTATAAAATAATTGAAATATACACTTTTATTCCAAATTTTAGGTTATTGGCTACATTTTTGTTCTGCAATCCTACCTTTGTCCAAATTTTAAAACTAAAGTTACGATGTCAACAAAAACATTAGCCATCGACCTGAAACTTCCTTATAAAGTGAAGGATATGAGCCTGGCCGAATGGGGCCGGAAAGAGATCCGTCTTGCTGAAGCAGAAATGCCCGGTCTTATGGCCATCCGTGAAGAGTATGGAAAACAAAAGCCACTGAAAGGCGCCCGTATTGCAGGCTGCCTGCACATGACCATTCAGACGGCCGTGCTGATCGAGACCCTGGTTGAGCTGGGCGCCGAAGTTAAATGGAGCTCCTGCAATATCTTCTCCACACAGGACCAGGCCGCTGCTGCCATCGCAGCCGCCGGCGTAGGCGTATTCGCCTGGAAAGGTCAGACCCTGGAAGAGGCTGACTGGTGCATCGAGCAGACCCTGTTCTTCGGCAGCACCGATCGCCCCCTGAACATGATCCTGGATGACGGTGGTGATCTTACCAACATCGTATTCGATAAATATCCCGAGCTGGTACAGCACGTTAAGGGCCTTAGTGAAGAGACCACGACAGGTGTACACCGCCTGTACGAAAGGATGGAAAAAGGCACGCTCCCCATCCCCGCCATCAATGTCAACGACTCCGTTACCAAATCCAAGTTCGATAACAAATACGGTTGTAAAGAATCACTTGTCGATGCCATCCGTCGCGCCACCGATGTGATGATGGCCGGCAAAGTAGCCGTTGTCGGCAGCTATGGCGACGTAGGTAAGGGTTCCGCCGCCAGCCTGAAAGGCGCCGGCTGCCGCGTTATCGTTACGGAGATCGACCCCATCTGCGCCCTGCAGGCCGCTATGGACGGATTCGAAGTAAAGAAAATGGTAGATGCCGTAAAAGAAGCCGACATCATCGTCACCGCTTCCGGCTGCCGCGACCTGATCACGGAAAAGCACTTCCGCCTGATGAAGGATAAAGCCATCGTTTGTAACATCGGTCACTTCGACATCGAGATCGACATGGCATGGTTGAATACCAACTACGGTCACACCAAAGATACTATCAAGCCCCAGGTAGACGTATACAACATCGACGGCAAGGACGTGATCGTTCTGGCAGAAGGCCGCCTGGTCAACCTGGGCTGCGCTACAGGTCACCCTTCTTTCGTAATGTCCAACTCTTTCTCGAACCAGACGCTGGCCCAGATCGAGCTCTGGACAAACCACAGCAAATACGAGAATAAAGTATATGTGCTGCCCAAATTCCTGGATGAGAAAGTAGCACGTCTGCACCTGGCGAAGATCGGTGTTCAGCTGGATGAGCTGACGGACGCACAGGCTTCTTACCTGGGTATTCCGAAGAACGGACCTTTCAAGCCCGAGCATTATCGGTACTAAAATGTCAACCCAACATACAGCCCGGTTCTACGAACCGGGTTTATTTTTTATAGTTCATAGCAAATCGCATAAACAGCTCAGGCAGCGCCTCCGCCTCCCCCTGCAGCCGGGCAAAATAGAAGTTCCGGACAATGTCCAGTCCCTTCACATCGATGATACAGCACTCATTATTCTCCAGCTCTTTCAGCACCGCATGCATGGAGATAAACGCCATACACGGCGCATGTAAAAGATAGGACTTCATCGTCTCGGTATTATCCAGCTGCATCTCCTTCTTCAGCTGAGACAGCTTGATCCCCACTCCCTTCAATGCATGGGCTACCACTTCCAGCGTACCCGAGCCGGGCTCCCGTAACAACAACGGTATCTGCTTCAGCTCTTCGGGTCGGATGCTTTGCTTCTTCGCCAGGGGATGGGATGGATTGCTGACCAGCACGATCTCATCTTTTATAAATTCCGTATACCGGATGCTCCGGTTGCGGGAATGCCCTTCCACAATACCCAGGTCTATTTCCTTTTTTTCCAGCGCCTGCTCGATCTCGCCCGTATTGCCCGTCAACAGGCTCACCTCTACGTGCGGATGACGGCTGTGAAAAGCCGCCAGTATAGGCGGAATGATATAAGGCGCCACCGTCATGCTCCCTCCCAGCTGCAAATGCCCGCTGTGCTGGCTTGTCAGGCTGTTCATGGCAAATTCCAGGTTCCTGTATACGGCAAACAGCTCTTCCGTATGCTGCAGCAGCTGGCTGCCCGCCGCCGTCAGCTGTATCCGGGTGCCGTTGCGATCGAAGAGCTTGACCTTGAAATGCTGCTCTAATTTGTGAATATGCTTGGTGACGGCAGGCTGGCTGATGAACAGCTCCTTGGCCGCCTTGGTAAAGTTCAGCCGCCGCGCTACTGTATGAAAGACCTGGAACTCGAATAACATGGTAATTGATCAGGGCATGACCGAGGCCCTTTGAGGTGTAAGATAACTATTACTGTCAACACGTATCTTCTCTATCCCCAGCAGGCTGTCCGGCACATTCGCCCCATACCAGTGCTCATCCTCTTTCAGCTTCCAGGTCACCCGCGCTAGCTGGGCATTCGATGGATAGCTCATACTCTTCCGGGCCGCATTCACGGCATCATCGTTCCCATACAAAATAGAGATAGTCCCATTTGATTTATCGATCCCGGACGTTATCGCCTTCCACCCGAGCACGCCAAAAGCACCCGTGTCAGCGCCCGCTCCGGCTCGACCCGCCCAGTTCACGGGCGTCGTAAACATAAAATCATGGTCCTTCATCGGCTGATGACAATGCATGCATTCCGTAACAAACGACGCATTCTTCCCATAAGGCTTTAGCTGATCCCCCTTCCACCTTCCCCAGCCCCATCCATCCGTAGCCGCATATTTGCTCTTGTCCTTTACCATCAGCTCCACCTGTATAAATTCTCCCGGCTCGATCTCACCCGATGGTCGCAGCAGTTGCTTCCAGGCCACTTTGGCAAAAGCAGTCCCATCAGGCCAGGGATTGGTTTGTCCCGCTTTGACGGCCCTGACAGCAACGGGATTACCCATGATCACCCGCATAGTACCATTGTCCCAACGCTCAGTCGAGCTGACTGGTGACCATTCCTTGTAATCAGGCATAAATGCCAGCCCATCGAGCTCCGGCTTCACATCGGCCAGGCCGTTGCCCTTCGCCCATCTCATATACTGGTCATTCGCAGCCTGGATGGCCGTACTATCCGCCAGCTTTGGCGGCGCCAGGGACGCCAGGTATTTTCTCAGCACCCTGATATCATCCTCCGACACGCGCGCATCCCCGTGAAAGGTCGTATACTGACTCAACGGCATCTCTTTAAAGACGATCTGGTTCAGGGATTCGAACAGCTTCGCCTTTTGCTGGTCGATGGTAAGACTGTCCCAGTGAGAGAAATTGAGGAGCGCCCTCCCCTCTTTCACATGAGCCGCCACCAGCCAGCAGGCGGGCGCAGGCTTATCGAACCAGGCCAGCTTTGTTTCATTGGAATGACAGTCGTAACAGGCCCGTTGCAGAATGGACTTGACTTCCACCGGCGCCTGCAGGTCTGCCGTTACAGGAGGATTGTCCAGCGAAGGACGAATAAACTGGATCAGGACAAAACATCCAAGTAGCACCAGCGCCACCTGTATTATCTTTCTTTGAAAAAATCTTTTAGCCATATAAAAAGATTTAGCGCATTCGACGGTCCGGCATACCGCTTATTTCTTCAGCACTTCCGGATTGATGATAGTAGGTGGCGCTCCCGCATTGGGTCCCAGCCCCAGTGCAGCTATAAGGTTCTCTGCCGCCAGCATGGCCAGCCCATGTTGCGCCTCCCGGGTCCCTCCCGCAATATGAGGCGTCATCACGATATTGGGCAGTCCCTGCAATCCCGAATAAACGCCGGGCTCGCCTTCAAAAACATCCAACCCCGCACCGGCTATCCTTTGTTCCCGCAAGGCACGGGCCAGGGCCGGCTCATCGATAAGCCCGCCTCTTGCTATGTTGAAAAGCATGGCCGTATTACGCATCAATGCCAGCTGCTCCTCTCCTATGACATGGTAGTTATCCGCATTTAACGGCAATGCCAGTACGACAAAATCTGTTTGGGCAAGCAGCTCTTCCTTGCTGACGTAAGTAGCCCGGCATTCCTCCTCGATGGCCTTGTCCAGAGGACGCCGGTTATAATAAAGGACCTTCATCCGGAACCCCATCGCCCTACGGGCGATAGCCTGTCCGATCCTTCCCATTCCGATAATACCCAGGGTCTTGTCACAAAGATTGACGCCAAAGAAGCTGCTTCCCACAGATCCCTTCCAGTTCCCCGCCCTCACCCAGCGATCCCCCTCCGCAATACGGCGGGCCGTCGCGATCATGAGCCCCCATGTATAGTCAGCCACCGTCTCGTCGGCAGGACCCGGGGAATTGGTGGCAATGATGCCGGCCTTTGTAATGGCGGCTATATCCAAATTGTTAAACCCCGCCGCCGACACACAAATGGCTTTCAGCCGGGTGAGCCCCTCCAGCGTTGCTGCCGTGACCTTCTCTCCACCCGCCAGCAATACCCCGTCCTTGTCTTCCAGGGCAGCCCGCAGCTGCTCCGGCGTATAGCGCCCCCCTTCATTGACCTCCACTTCAAAGTACTCACGACAACGTGCAATGACATCCGGAAAAATAGGCCTGGTGATGAGGATCTTAGAGGACATAAGGCTTTAGCATTTCTTTAATAAACTTGTTTACTCTGTACTCTTCTGATATATAAAGCAACAAATTTTAGACAACCTTAAAAAATAAAGTTATGAAATACGAAGTATTCACGAACACCGCTAAAAAGACAAATACGAACGTGAGTAACACCGTAATATCTATACTCCTGCTGATTTCCGTAGTGGTTTCCGGTCTCACCAGCTATCATCTCTTCCGCCAGTCGGATTACAATATTTCCGCTGTGCTGACCATTGCCAGCTACCTGTCCATCGTATTCAGCATCTATGCGCTGACCATCCGTCGCGGAAAGGCCGCAATAGCCAGGTAATTTCCCTGGAAAACTAAGAACCGCGGCAGGCGGCTCAAGACAGACATTAATAAGGACGGACCCGGTTGCCGAAAGGCGCCGGGTCATTTTTTTGCCCCACTCATCCTGGCCTTCCTGGCGGCAGTCTGGCCGGTCCATTCCGCACCCGCTCACCCTGGCCGGCCCGTCCGCGCCCCGCCCCTTTTTGTCCATCTTCCGGAATTCCCCTAAATTGTAATCCCCTTATAGCCTCCGTCGTCCAAAACCCTTGAATATGAAGACATCCGTTTTCAAATGGTACAGAAATGTATCCATTGCGAAAAAGTTGTATTTCACCGTCGGCATCATGGCCTTACTCATTGCTGTCGAACTCTTCGTGCTGATCTTCTCCATCAATACACTCTCCTCCGTCCGGGCCTACGTCAACGGGGAAGGACTTTGGTCAAAAGCTCAGAAAGATGGGATCTATCAGCTGCAGAAGTATGCCCGTACCCATGACGAGACGGACTACCTGAAGTTCCGCGAATTCATGAAGGTTAATCTCGGCGACCACAAGACCCGCCTGGAGCTGAGCAAGCCTGATCCGGATATGGACATCGCCCGCCAGGGCTTCCTCGAAGGCCGCAACCACAAGGACGACATCGACGGCATGATCCACCTGATACAAAGATTCCACAACAACCCCTATATCAAAAGGGCCATTTCCGCCTGGACCCAGGCCGATGGGGTCATAGCGTCTTTTTATCTCATCGCCGATTCACTACACGAAGAGATCAATAAGCCCAATCCCTCCCAGTCGCATATCAACGAGGTGCTGGACAGGATCGACCCCCTCTATAGCCAGCTGAGTCCCCTGGAAGACGAGTTCTCCAATGCCCTCGGCGAAGGCTCACGCTGGCTGGAGCATACGGTGCTGGGACTGCTTTTTATCGTGGCCCTCACGGTTGAATTCACGGGCCTGACATTGGCCATCACCGTTAGCCGTGGCATACAAAGAGGATTGAAAGAGATCCTGCTCTCCGCCAGGGCGGTCACCAAAGGCGACTTTAGCCGCAAGGCCCGGGCCTTTTCAAAGGATGAGATCGGCATTCTCGCCAATAACTTCAACAGGATGTCCGAAGAGCTGGAAAGACTGGGTATCGAGAATAAGGAGGCCAATACTTCCCTGGAGAAAAAGGTACGTCAGCGCACAGCCCAGATAGAAAGCAAGAACAAGGAGCTGGAACAATTTGCCTACGTGGCCTCCCACGATCTGCAGGAACCCCTGCGCACCATCTCCGCCTTTGTGGAGTTGCTCCAGCAGCAGTACAAGGGCCGGCTGGACGACAATGCGGACAAGTTCCTCGACTATATGCTCAACGCCTCGGAGAGAATGAAAGTCCTTATAAAGGACCTCCTCGATTATTCCCGCATTGGCAGGGAGAAAGAATCCAAACAGGTGGACTGCAATCAGATGGTAAAAGAGGTAATAGCCGACCTGGACAAGATCATCGAAGACAGCGGCGCCATGGTCCATGCCAGCACCCTGCCGGTATTACAGGCCTATCCTACGGAGCTGAAGCTGCTGTTCCAAAACCTCATCACCAACTCCATAAAATTCCGTAAGCCGGGTCAGCCGCCGGCTATCGACATCGGATCAGTGAATGAAAATGGGCACTGGAAATTCTTTGTACAGGACAATGGCATCGGCATCGAATCCCAGTTCCTGGAAAGGATCTTCATCATCTTCCAGCGCCTGCACAATCGCAGCGAATATGAAGGCTCGGGCATAGGGCTGGCCCATTGTAAAAAGATCGTCGAATTGCATGGCGGCAGGATATGGGTGGAGTCGATGCCGGGGGAAGGCAGCCGGTTCTTCTTCACCATCGCGCACGAGCTGGCATAAACGCTGCCCCCTAGTGAACGGTATCTCTTTTCCGGGTGCTGTCCTTCTGATAGGCCGTATCGGCCATGGAAGGATTCGTGGCGCTGTTATTATCCGGCGCAGGGGCATTCACGTTGGCACGGGAAGAGTCCTGTTTGACATCGTGACCGCTGGGTCCCCCGCACCTGGTCAGGGCCAGTATCGCCACAAATACGATGACAACCACCGGGAGGACAAAACTTTTCCTGTTCATAACGGTTATTTTTAAAGGCTACCCACCAAAAAACTATGCCACCGGGGAATTCCCGAAAGAATACGAAATTTGTAAAAAGAGGGACACATCCATGGATTTCATAGATTATTATAAAATATTGGGAGTTAATAAGAACGCAACCCAGGACGAGATCCGGGCCGCCTACCGCAAGCTGGCCCGCAAACATCACCCTGATCTGAACCCCAATGATAAGGAAGCCAATAAAAAATTCCAGCAGGTGAATGAGGCCAATGAAGTGCTCAGCGACCCGGAAAAAAGAAAAAAATACGATCAGTACGGTAAGGACTGGCAGCACGCGGAAGCATTCGAAAAAGCACAGCAGACAGGCAGAGGCCGCAGGACCAGAGGTGCTTCTCCCGGAGGCGGCTTCGAAGGCTATTCCGGGTCCTTTGGCGGATCGGACTTTGGCGACGAAGGCGGGTTCTCGGACTTCTTCGAGTCCCTTTTTGGCAGGAGTTCCGGCAATACCGGGGGCAGCCGCAGCCGCCGGGGACAGGACCTCTATGCGGAATTTCAGCTTAGCCTGCAGGACGCTTACAAAACACACCAGCAGGTGCTCACCGTCAATGGTAAGAATATCCGGATAACCATTCCTGCAGGAGTGGAGAATGGGCAACAGATCAAGCTCAAAGGACACGGCAGTCCGGGAGGGAATAATGGTACGGCGGGCGATCTGTATATCACCTTTATCATCCCGCAGGATGCCCGCTTCCGGCGGGAAGGCAATGATCTTCACACCAGGATCCAGGTAGACCTCTACACGGCCGTATTGGGGGGCGATATCACAGTAGATACGCTGGGCGGGAAGATCAAGCTGAAGGTAAAGCCCGAAACACAGAATAACACCGTCATGCGGATAAAAGGCAAAGGATTTCCCGTCTACAGGATGGAAGGTGAATACGGTGATCTCTATGTCACCCTCGATATCCGGCTGCCGGAGCATCTTTCAGAAAAAGAAAGATCCCTATGGAAGGAACTGGCCAAACTGGCCGGGAATAAGGGATAGCGTCTGGCGATGGGCCGGTGGCATAATAGTTGAACGTCCCGCAGGAAAAAACCCATGATGTACTCGAATGTTGTCAACAACCAGGACCAGGCGCTCTGCCATTTATTTTTTCATTGCTGCCTGGAGGACGATCAGTTTACCGAGGCGGAAATGGACAACCTTTCAGGCAAGCTCGTGTTACTGGGCCTGCAGCCCAAGGTCCACATAAAGGACGAGCTGATAAGCTATCGCTCCTACAAGCCTTCCATTACTCCCGAAAATGAAAAAGCCTATCTCGCCTGGCTCATCCAATTGATCCGGCCGGTGAACGAGCTGGCCCTGTATTCCTATTGCGTCGAACTGTGCATCAGCGACCCCGCATTGGATGCACGGGAAGAGTCTTTTCTCACCCAGCTTGCTGAAATATTGAAAATTGAGCCGGACATCGCCATGATCCTTGAAAAGCTAATGGCGCAGCGCAGGGCCGTCGAGCTTCAAAAGGTATTCTAGTGAGGAATTATTTTCCCTATCCGGAAACCATCCCCGTCTTGTTCCTGCTGGCATGATTTTACCAGCCCATGACCGGAAAACTATTACATCCTTAAAAATGTTTTGTTATGTCAAACACAAAAGAAACGATCGAATTGCTCAATGACCTTATCCAGATCAACAATGATCGTATCGCGGGGTATGAAAAAGCGATAAAAGAGACAAAAAGTGAGGATGAGGATCTGAAAGTGCTCTACGCTTCCATGATCGCGGAAAGCCATCGTAATAAAATAGCCCTGGCAACAGAAGTACAGGCGCTGGGAGCCGAGGCGGAGAAAGGAACAACCGCCAGCGGCAAGATATACCGCGCGTGGATGGATGTAAAGGCTGTATTCGGCGGACATGACCGGCACTCCATCCTGGCCAACTGCGAGGCAGGAGAGGACGCAGCCCAACGTGCCTACCGGACTGCGCTGGAGCACCAGGAGCTTCCGGCCTTTATACGCGATCTGCTCACCCAGCAGCAACAGACGTTGCGGGAATCTCACGACGAGATAAAAAGCTTGAGAGATCAATATGCTTAACCCACAAGGCGCGGCTATGGTCGCGCCTTGATTTTTGCGGCAGTTTCCCGCCCGCTGCACAGCGCCGCCTCCACCGTCGCCAATGCCTGCCCCTCATACAAAGCCTCCCCCGAAAAAAAGAGCGTATCCTCCACCGGCTGATGCATTTGCTTTCGCGCCGCCTCACTCCCCACCGTCTCATAGCTGTATCCTCCGCATATATAGGGCGCCTTCATCCAATCGTGTATGCTGTATGCAAGTAATTCACCCCGCACAAAGCCCTCTTCAACCTTGAAAATGGAAGCCAGCGATCGTATACAGGAGCTCATCTGCTCTTCCTCGCTCAGCGCCTGAAAATTCCGCATAGCGGTAGCTGCTATCCAGGCCGTAAGCAGCCTGCCCGATGACGGGTCTTGCATCCACCATGTAGGCACGGGTTCATCGCTCAGCACAAAACCGATCCCCATCTCCCAGAAAGACGTCCTGAATTCCATCAGCACCTTGATGACAGAACCGTATCCCATCTCCTGTGCAGCCTGTCTGTACGCAGGGATCCCGGGTGTAAAGTCGATGGCGGAAGGAGTTCCCTGCATCTGCTGCAGCATACCCAGAGATACAGTGACAACAAGCCGATTGCCCGTAAATATCTCTCCCGTGCCACATTCCGCCTCCACCCGGCCTCTTTGCCAGCGCACTTCCCGTACAGGCCTTGATAGATGGATCACACATCCCTGCTCCTGGCAACGGAGCATCAGGTGATCTATCAGTCTGCCATAGCCGCCATTCACCCTGTACTGTTCATCTCCTTCTTCCTGCCATTCCTTGTACAACGCCAGGGTGCTGGCCCTGCGCAGATCCACCAGGTCATATCCTTCGGCAAAGCCCCGAACAGAGCTGCGAAGCAGCGCATATCGTTCATCGGAAAAATAAGTTTCCAGGAATGTCCCGATAGGAACATCCTCTTTCAATTCTTCCATTCGCTGCATCAGCTCTTTCCAGTCGCCGGAAAAAAGGTCCTGACGGATCCACTCTCCGTTACGCACCCGGAGCATCCTTCCCTCTACGGGCCGGCAGGTAAGTCCCGCCTCCTTCAACAATTTCATTGTCACAGGCAGGGACCCGTGTATAAACTCTGCGCCGGCCTCTACAGGCATGGAAAACCCGCCGCCGGCCTGTGTCAATATCCGTCCTCCCGCCCGCTCCGTCGCTTCCAGGACAATGACAGGATATCCCGCCGCGGACAATTCATACGCCGCCATTAAGCCTGCCGCACCGGCTCCGATGATCAGTATAGTATCCATTTGCGTAACTTCGTCCTTTCTTATGACTGCACCAAATAAGAGTTCTGAACGAACCAAAGGTTCCGGACATTTTTTCATCATCCTCATCCTGGGAGTGCTATCCGCCATTGGTCCCTTCTCTATTGATATGTATCTGCCGGGCTTTCCGGACATTGCGAAGGACCTACATACCACCGTGGCAAAAGTCACGCTATCCTTATCCAGCTTCTTTATAGGCATTTCCGTAGGACAATTCCTTTATGGTCCCCTGCTCGACAGGTTTGGCCGGAAAAAGCCTTTGTACCTGGGCATCTGTCTCTACCTGGCGGCATCGGCCGCCTGCGCCATGGCCCGCTCCGTGGAATTGCTCATTGCCCTGCGTCTTTTCCAGGCCTTGGGCGCCTGCGCCTGTCTGGTGGCCTCCCGTGCGCTCGTTCGGGATCTTTTTCCCGTCGAGCAGAATGCACGGGTTTTCTCCCAGCTGATGCTGGTGATCGCCATATCTCCCATCATCGCTCCCACCATAGGTGGCTATCTTGCCGCCGGCCTTGGCTGGAGATACATTTTTATTACCCTGACCCTTATCGCTGCGCTTATACTGGCTGCCGTCCACTTCGCCCTGCCGGAAGGCAGACAGCCCGATAAGAACCTGTCCCTCAGGCCGGGTCCCATCATATCCGGGTTCTGGAATGTCTTTAAAGAGCCTCAGTTCTATACCTACGCCTTCACCGGCGCCATCG
>DASZWE010000143.1:0-4592 GCA_035546735.1 Puia sp. | reverse complement strand
CTGGCAGTCATCCCCTCCGTGTTGCTATTTTTTTCCAGCATACGGCGAAGATCACCATCGGTGACAATACCCAGCAAGCTTCCTTTTTCATCGGTGACAGCCGTAGCTCCCAGGCGCTTGGAGGTGATCTCCATAATTACTTCCCGCAGCGAGGCCGAGATCGGCACCTGAGGCCGCTCGTTATGGATATACAAATCCTGTACCCTCAGGTATAATTTTTTTCCCAGGGTTCCGCCGGGATGGAATTTGGCAAAATCTTCGCTGTCAAAACCCCTCATCTCCATGAGCGTGACGGCCAGGGCGTCTCCCATGACCATCTGAACCGTCGTGCTGCTGGTAGGCGCCAGGTTATTCAGACAGGCTTCTTGTGATACCGTTGTGTTCAATACAATATCGGACTGCTTGGCCAGGATGGACTGGGTATTGCCCACCATCCCGATCAGCGGGTTGCCAAAATTGCGGATAAAGGAAAGGAGCATCTTGACCTCCGGGCTCTCGCCACTCTTGCTGATGATCATAACGATATCTTCCGATTGCACCATGCCCAGGTCCCCATGGATGGCGTCCGCCGCATGCAGGAAAATAGCGGGCGTGCCCGTAGAATTCAGGGTGGCGACGATCTTCTGGGCAACGATGGCGCTCTTACCGATCCCGCTGATCACCACCCGGCCCTTACAGGCAAAGATCTGTTGCACGGCCTTTTCGAACTGGCTGTCCAAAAGCCCTTCCAATGCGGCTACCGATGCTGCTTCCATCCGAATGGTATTCCTGCCTGTTTCGAGAATGTTGATGCCCTTGGTCATAAGTATGTGCGGGGGATGCACTCCTGGAAAATTAGCGCATCCCCGCAAAGCGCTAATGTCTGGCCTATCGGCCAACGGACCTCCGGCCCGTTAAGTTTCGCAAACCTACATTAAAAAGCTAAATGGACAATCACCGGCACATCGACCATGCTCTCCGCCAGGCAATGCCCTTCCGCCTTGTCAGGTCCTTTACGGCCATTCAAAAAGTCATTGATCATTCACGTTGGCTAACGTACCGATGTCTGTTATGTTCTCTTGTGATGTCCGGCCCATCATCCAACGGATGTCCGGCGCAACATCCAACGGACGTCCGGCCTATCGGCCATTTGACCTCCTACCCGTTTAGCGCCCCTTCATTGACACATCCCATGCCCCATTTGCTCCATCCGTCATTTTAATTCCCCCCATCTAAGAGTATTCTTTTATCCATCGACTGGGTTTTCCAGGGATGTATGCCTGTAAATCAATTACAATCAACGCATTAGCCTGTTAATATTTTTTGCGCCTCTACATATTGTTTTTTCTTATATTTATTGCACAGCTTTCATATTTTAACAGATTCGGCTAGCTCCTTACCCCGATTTTGTGTAACTTCGCCAACCCTTAAGCCGGGCTCCCAAGTTCTTAGACAGACGCCCTTGTTCACCTGTTAATCCTGACTCGTGAATAATAACTTCCGGCTGTCTCTAACGAGCCCTCGGCTCGTTGTTCGAAGGACCATCATGAGACCGTTTCGGAAAACGGGCTATATTTCCGAGAGACCGTTTTTCGAATATTTAAGGGTATCTTGGTTATCGTAAATCGTGAGGAGGAAAACAATCGAGCATGGCAACAACCACAACTAAAAAAACCGTTACCAGAAAAACTAAGGCCGTCAGTAGCAAGTCCGTAAAAGAGAGACCTAAACCTTCAGATTCCCTACAGGCCCGGTTACAAGAGTACTTCGGCTTTGACGCCTTTAAAGACAATCAGAACGCTATCATCCAGAGCCTGCTGTCCGGACAGGACACGTTTGTCATCATGCCTACAGGCGGAGGAAAAAGCCTCTGTTATCAGCTGCCCGCAATGATCAGTGAAGGAGTAGCTATTATCGTCAGTCCGCTCATCGCCCTGATGAAAAATCAGGTAGACCTGGTACGCAACTATAGCAGCAAGGATAATGTAGCCCATTTCCTGAATTCCACACTTAATAAAAAACAGATACGGGAAGTCCATGAGGACCTGCTCAACGGGCATACCAAAATGTTGTATGTCGCCCCGGAAACGCTGACCAAGCAGGAAAACATGGAGTTTTTCAGTGATTTGAAGATCTCCTTCTTTGCGGTGGATGAAGCCCACTGTATCTCGGAATGGGGGCATGATTTCCGTCCGGAATATCGCCGTCTGCGGGAAATGATGGACCAGATCAATCCCGACATTCCTGTCATTGCACTCACCGCCACCGCTACTCCCAAGGTTCAAAGCGACATAGTCAAAAACCTGGGCTTGCGCAACCCCAAAATATTCATCTCCTCCTTCAATCGGGGCAATCTCTATTATGAGATACAGCCCAAGATCAAAAAAGATCAGACCATCAAAAGCATTGTCCGCTACATCGTACAGCAAAAGGGCAAGAGCGGTATTATCTATACGCTGAACAGGAAGACGACAGAGGAGCTGGCAGACATGCTGGTAGCCAATGGCATCAAGGCGGTAGCTTATCACGCCGGACTCGACAGTAAGCTGCGGGCCGAAAGACAGGACCTCTTCCTGAACGAAGATGTACAGGTCATCGTGGCCACCATCGCCTTCGGTATGGGCATCGACAAGCCGGACATCCGATTCGTCATTCACTTTAATATTCCCAAGTCCATCGAGAACTATTACCAGGAGACGGGTCGCGCTGGTCGTGATGGCTTGGAAGGTAATTGCATTTTATATTATTCCCATAAGGACGTAGCCAAGCTGGAGCACCTGATGAAGGACAAGCCGCTGAGCGAACGCGAAGTAGGGGCCCAGCTGATCAATGAGACGGTAGGTTATGCCGAGACCGGTGTCTGCCGCCGGAAAGTGCTGATGAGCTACTTTGGGGAAGAATATACCACCGAAAATTGCGGCAGCTGTGACAACTGTCTTCACCCCAGGGAAAGAGTGGAGGCAAAGGACAACGCCGTAAAAGTGCTGAAGACGATAAAGGCCCTCGACGAACGTTTTGCTACCACCTATGCCGTCAATATTCTCCTCGGCAAGCTGACCCCGCAGATACAGATGTTCCGCCACGAAGGCATTGCAGAGTTCGGTCTTGGCAGGGAAGAGCCGGAACATTTCTGGAATTCGCTGATCCGCCAGCTGTTGCTGGAGGACCTGCTGAAAAAGGACATCGAAGAATATGGGGTGCTGAAGCTGACAAAGAAAGGAGAAGACTTCCTCAAAAAGCCCCGCTCGTTCAAGATCGTGCTCAACAACCTCTTCGAAGAAGCCAACGCAGACGACGAAGAAGAAGGCGAACAGACGGGCGGCACCGCATCCACGGACGAGAAATTATTTGAATTATTAAAAGACCTGCGCCAGAAAGAGGCGAAAAAGAAAGGGCTCCCCCCCTTCGTCATCTTCCTGGAAACCTCTCTGCAGGATATGGCCACCTTGTATCCCACCACCACACAGGAGCTGGAGAAATGCCAGGGCGTCAGCAAAGGCAAGGCCATCCGCTATGGCAAACCCTTTATCGAGGTCATCTCCAAATATGTTGCGGAGAACGATATCGAAAAGCCCGATGACTTTGTGATGAAGAGCGTCGTCAATAAGAGCGTCAATAAGGTCTACATCATCCAGCAGGTGGACAAGAAGATACCGTTGGAGACGATAGCCAAGAACAAGGACCTGCGGCTGGACGCTTTGCTGGAGGACATGGAGACCATTGCAGCCAGCGGTACCAAGCTCAACCTGGGCTATGCCATTGACGAGATGCTGGACGAATACGAACAGGAGGAGATCATCGACTACTTCAAGGGCTGTGAGACCAGCAGTCTGCAGGTAGCGCAGCAGGAGCTGTCCGAAGGGAACTTCACCTGGGAGCAGCTAAAGCTCATGCGGATCAAATTCCTGAGCGAATACGGAATGTAAACGCCTATCGATCCTCCCCAGGAGCTGTCAGCTCATGGGTGTACAAATTTCAATAAGAAATCCATTCGGATCCCGCACATAGGCCACCGTCTGACCCCAGGGTTTGACCTTCGCCTTCTCGACGGCGGTAGCGCCCGCTTTTATGGCTTTTTGGAAGACAATCTCCACGTCTTCCACGGCAAAGGCGATCTCTATCCCGAAAGGTTTTCCGTCGGACTGGCTCTCTAAAAACCCTCCCGACAGATTTTGTTTGATCAGCGAGAAGGCTGCGAACGAGAGGGTAGTATCTCCGGTGGACAGCTCGCCGTATTCATTGCCGGGAGCGATGAACTTTCTCGAAAAACCAAACGCCTTTTCATAAAAACCAATGGTCTTTTCGACATCTTCTACATAAAGGATGGTATAGGCAAATTTTATCATGGTGTAAATACCGGGAATGGGTTACTCCGAAAAAAGGCCCATTCCCGGTACACGGCTTATGATGGGCCTTCGGCCAACGGACCTTTGGTCCGTTTTGGTAAAGTTAGGCGCCGCGCCGGCTCCCCGGCTTGGAAAAATGCGACAAAATTCCGCGCCGGTTGTCCGTCCCAGGCTTCGGCCCGTCCTGTCCCAGGTTTCAGTTGTCCGTCCCAGGTTTCGATCAGTCCCGCACTTGGTTTCAGTCCGTCCCCGTCCCAGGTTTCGGCC